>JALSNA010000177.1 GCA_026987255.1 Hyphomicrobiales bacterium
CTTCTTCCACGTCGGCCTCGGAGACGCGCTTGACCTTGTGGCCGAATTCCTCGGCGATGAGCTCGGCGGTATCGGCGTCGATGACATCGTTGATCTTGTGCATCTGGCCCTGTTTCATCAGGTACTTGATGACATCGACGGCGCGCTCGGCCATGCGGTTGGCCAGCTCCTGGATGGTGATGGCCTCGGGGATGACCACCTCGCGGGCGATCTTCTCCTTGGGGGCGGAAAAGCCCGAGGCCTGCTTCTTCTGGCGCTCCATGCGGCGGCGGAAGGCGGCCAGCGAGCGCTTGCGGCCCTCCTCGGTTTCGCCGGAGAGGGCGCGGGTGATGGTCAGCTTGCCGCGGCGGCGGCCGCCGTCGTTGCGCTGCGGGCGGGAGGGCGCGGGGCGGTTTTCGCGCTTCTTGCGCGGCTCGGCGGGGGCGGCCTGTTTCTGGGCCGGGGCGGCGGGCCGGGGCGCCGGTTTCGCCTTGGCCTTGGGCTTGACGCCCTGCTCCTCGGCCTTGCGCGCGGCGGCGGCCTCGGCCTCGCGGGCGGCGGCTTCTTCGGCCAGCTTGCGGGCCTTTTCCTCTTCCTCGGCCTTGCGGCGGGCTTCTTCCTCGGCGCGGCGGGCGGCTTCCTCGGCCTTTTTCCTTTCTTCCTCGATGCTGCGCTTGCGGGCCAGCTCCAGGGCGCGCTCGCGGGCGGCGCGCTCCTCCGGGGTGAGCTTGTCCAGGGCGGAGGGCTTGCGCGGCGCTGCCGCCCTGGGCTTTTCAGGCGCGGCCTTGGGGCTCTCCTGCGCGGGCCTGGGCGCTTGCGGCGCGGCGGGCTTGGCCGTGGCGCGCGGCTTGGCGCCGGGCGCGGTGATGATGCGCTTGCGCCGGGTTTCGACGACAACCGTCTTGGAGCGGCCATGCGCGATGTTCTGGCGCACGTGTCCGGTCTCGGAGGCCGGGCGGCGCAGGCTCAGGGTCGGTTTGCCGCTTTTCTTGTTGTCTGAATCGCTCATTGCTTACTCTGCTCAAGTGTTCTGGCGGCGGATTCGGCCTTTTCATTCCCGGCATCGAGGGCCTTGGCCCAGCGCGCGAGTTTGAGAAACCTGTCAGCCAATCCGCCACCGGTCATGGCTGCATGTATCACATTTGGCCGGGAAAAGGCCAAACTCAATTGCGCGGAAGTGAAAGAATCGGCGATTTTTTCTCCCAATCCGGCCTTTTTCATCTTTGCGGCCAGCTTGCGGCGGCCATCGGGCGCGCCATCGGAGGCGGAAATCAACACGCTCACTTCGCCCTTGTCCAATGCTGCGGACACCTTGTCGAAACCGCTGATGGCCTGCCCGGCCTTGCGCGCCATGGACAGGGCCGAGAGGGCAGCTTGCGAGATCTGCTCATGCACCTTCTCCGGCAGATCCGGTGCGGCTGCGGCATTGGCCCTGAAGGCGCGGGAGAAGGCCTTGCGGGCCATGGCCTGCTCAAGGGCTGCGCGCTCGGGCACGAGCCAGGCGCCGCGCCCGGGCAGGCTTGCCTTCAGATCGAAAACCACCTGGCCATCGGGGGCGAGCACAAAGCGCAAGAGCTCATCGCGCGGGCGGGTTTCGCCGCTGACGATACAGGTGCGTTGCGCGGCATGCTTGCCGCCTTGTTGCCTGGCCCGGGTCATGTGGTGTTGCGATCCTCTTGCGGTTTGCTCGGGCTCAGGCCTGTGGCGCAGCTTGCGCCGGGCTGTCCTCGCCGTCCTCGCCGGGCTGGGTTGCGTCTTGCGCCTCCTCCTGTGGCTCGATGAGCCCGGCCTTGACGCGCGCTTCCATGATCATGGCCTCGGCCTCCTGCGGGGAGAGGTCTTCGGGCGAGAGAATGCCCTCATGGAAGATGGTCTCGCCGTCCTTGCGCTCCTTCCAGCCGATGAGATCGTCAGTAGAGCAATAGGCGAGATCCTCCAGGGTCTTGACGCCTTCCTCGCCGAACTTGACCAGGAAGGCCGGGGTCATGCCGGTGATGTCCAGCAGGTCGTCGGAGACGCCCAGCTCGCGGCGCCTTTCGTCCAGTTCGGCGGCCTCGCGCTCCAGATATTCGCGGGCGCGGGCCTGGATTTCGGCGGCGAACTCCTCGTCGAGGCCCTCGATGGAGGCGATTTCGGAAAGATCCACATAGGCCAGCTCCTCGATCGTGGCGAAGCCTTCCGAAGCCAGAAGCTGGGCCAGCATCTCGTCCATGTCGAGGCTGTCCATGAACAGCCGGGTGCGCTCGGCGAACTCCTTCTGGCGGCGCTCGGTCTCCTGCTCCTCGGTCATGATGTCGATGTCCCAGCCGGAGAGCTGCGAGGCCAGGCGGACGTTCTGGCCGCGCCGGCCGATGGCCAGGGAGAGCTGATCTTCGGGCACCACCACGTCGATGCGCCTGGCGTCCTCGTCGAGCACCACCTTGGAGACCTCGGCCGGGGCCAGGGCATTGACGATGAAGGAGGCGGCATCCGGCGTCCAGGGGATGATGTCGATCTTCTCGCCCTGCAGCTCGTTGACCACCGCCTGCACGCGCGAGCCGCGCATGCCGACGCAGGCGCCCACCGGGTCGATGGCCGAATCATTGGTGCGCACGGCGATCTTGGCGCGCGAGCCGGGATCGCGGGCGACGGCGACGATCTCGACGATGCCGTCGTAGATCTCCGGCACCTCCTGGGCAAAAAGCTTGGCCATGAATTCCGGACGGGCGCGGGAGAGGAAGATCTGCGGCCCGCGCTGCTCGCGGCGCACGTCGAAGATATAGGCGCGGATGCGGTCGCCGGGGTGGAAATTCTCGCGCGGCAGGCTCTCCTCGCGGCGCACGATGCCCTCGGCGCGGCCCATGTCGACGATGGTGTGGCCGAACTCGGAGCGCTTGACGACGCCGGAGATGATCTCGCCGATGCGGTCCTTGTATTCCTCATACTGGCGCTCGCGCTCGGCCTCGCGGACCTTCTGCACGATGACCTGCTTGGCGCTCTGGGCGGCGATGCGGCCAAAGGCGATGGGCGGGAGCTCCTCGGAGAACTCGTCGCCTATCTGGGCATCGGCCTTGAGCTTGCGGGCCTCCTCGAGGGACATCTGGGTGTGATCGTCCTCCACCTCGTCGACCACGGTGACGACGCGGCGCAAGGAGGTCTCGCCGGTCCTGGGATCGATTTTGGCGCGGATGTCATACTCGGCCCCGTAGCGGGAGCGGGCGGCGCGCTGGATGGCCTCTTCCATGGCCTCGAGAACGATGGCCTTGTCGATGGACTTTTCGCGCGCCACGGCCTCGGCGATCTGCAACAGCTCCAGCTTGTTGGCGCTTATGGCATTGGTCATTGTCTTCATCTCCACTTGATCGGCGGTTCCGTTCCCCGGTTCGTCAGGATTTTTCCGGGGCCTTGCCTGCATGAGCGGCGGGCTCCAATGGCGCGCCTTCGGTTATCTTTCCGGGCCTGGCCCTGTTTGCGGCGATGTTCACAAGATCGTCGCTCATGACCAGGCGGGCGGATTGGATGTCATCGAAATCCAGCCCGATAAGCACATCCGGCGCGCCCTTTTCGCCATCGGCCTTTTCGGCGGGCAGGAAGAGGCGCACCTCGTTCGTTTCTTCGTCATAGCCCTCAAGCACGCCGCGGAAACGGCGGCGGCCATCGATGGGGGTGTGCATCTCCAGCTTGGCCTCATGGCCGGCCCATGTCTCGAAGTCGCCAGGGCGCACCAGGGGGCGGGCAATGCCGGGCGAGGAAATCTCCAGGTTGTATGAGCCCGGAACGGGATCGTCCACGTCCAGCACCGGGGAGAGGGCGCGCGAAATGGCCGCACAATCATCGATGCTCAAGGTGCCGTCGGGGCGCTCGGCCATGACCTGCAAATCCCTGCCGGCCATGCGCACCCGCACGAGGCGGAATCCCATGTCCTCGAGCAGGGGCTCGGCCAGACGCGCCACGCGCAGGGCGGGGCCGGTTTCTCTGGCGATGCGTTTGTCCGTCATGGTGTCCTTGCATGCTGGCGGCGCTCTTTGGCCGCGGATAACAAAAAAAGCGGGCCCCGCGGGACCCACTCTCAACCTTGTCCTCCATGGCGCCGATGACGCCGGAAGGCTATGAGAATGTTTCTTGGCTCTCTATATAAGGGCTGGTGAAAAATTTCGCAAGTCCTGATGGCAAGGCAGCGGGAAGGCCCGCGGCGTGTTTTCCACATGGCCATCGAGGGGGCTTGCAAAGCGCTGCCTTTGGGGGCAAAGTTTCCGCCCCGGCCTTGCGTCCTGGCGGGCCGCGGGAGCCTTGGCGCGCGGCTGGGCGGCTGGATGGCTGGAACAAGGGCCGGTTGCGCGCATCACACAGAAGCGGAATGGACGGGGACATGCGGGTAACCATCGAGAGGAACGATCTGCTCAAGGCGCTGGGGCACGTGCAAAGCGTGGTGGAGCGTCGCAACACCATTCCCATTCTCTCCAATGTGCTGGTGCAGGCGCGTGATGGCCTGGTGCATCTGACGGCCACCGACCTGGACATGGAGGTGGTGGAAAAGGCCGCCGCGAGCATTGCCGAAGAGGGCGCGGCCACGGCGCCGGCACATTTGCTCTATGACATCGTGCGCAAGCTGCCCGACGGGGCGCAATTGCAGATCGAACAGCCCGACGAGGGGCGCCTGGCCATTCTCGCCGGGCGCTCGCGGTTCATGCTGCCGGCGCTGCCGGCGCAGGAGTTCCCGGATCTGGCGGCTGGCGAGATGAGCCACGAGTTCGTCATTGCGCCGGGGGATCTGAAATTCCTCATCGAGCGCACCCGTTTCGCCATCTCGACGGAAGAGACGCGCTATTATCTCAACGGCATCTATTTCCACCACGTTGAGGGTGAAGGCGCGGGCATGCTGCGCGGGGTGGCCACCGATGGCCACCGGCTGGCGCGGGCGGAGGTGGGCGCGCCGGAAGCGGCGGCGGGCATGCCGGGCATCATCGTGCCGCGCAAGACGGTGCTGGAGCTGGTCAAGCTGCTGGACGTGGCCGATGGGGATATCAAGGTCTCGCTCAGCGACACCAAGATTCGTTTCGCCATTGACGGCGTGACCCTGACCTCGAAGCTCATCGACGGCAATTTTCCCGATTACGAAAGGGTCATTCCCACCGCCAACGACAAGGTGCTGGAGGTGGACACGAAACTTTTCGCCCAGGCGGTGGACCGGGTGTCCACGGTCTCCTCGGAGAAGGGGCGGGCGGTCAAGCTGGCCATCAGCGCGGACAAGGTGATCCTGTCGGTGAACAATCCGGAGGCCGGATCGGCGGAGGAAGAGGTGGCGGCCTCCTATGAGCGCGAGCCCATGGAGATCGGTTTCAATTCGCGCTATCTGATGGACATCACCGGGCAGTTCGAGGGCGACACGGCACTGTTCTTGCTCAACGACGGGGGCTCGCCAACGATCATGCGCGACAAGGCCGACGAGCGGGCCATCTATGTGCTCATGCCCATGCGGGTGTGAGAAGACGGCCGCGGGGCGGCGAATATTGGTGCATGAGTCTTTTCTCCATGGCGCGCGCCTGCTATGACGCTGGCGAGCTTGATTATCTGATCCTTGTGGCGGAAAGACGGACATGCTGAAACTGGCGGTAGCGGGCGCGGCGGGGCGCATGGGGCGGGCCATCACCCGCGTCATCATGGATACCGAAGGCGTGGATGTGGCCGGCGGGCTGGAGCCGAAGGGCTCGTCCTTCATCGGTCAGGACATGGGGGTGCTGGCCGGCGGCGGCGAGATCGGGGTGAGTGTTTCCGATGATCCCCTGCATCTGCTGACGCGCATCGACGGCATCATAGACTTCACCACCCCGGAAACCTCCGTATTCCTTTCCGAACTTGCGGCCCAGGCGCGCATCATTCACGTGGTGGGCACCACCGGGTTTTCGCCGGATCAGGAGGCGGCCTTCGCGGCGGCGGCGCGCCATGCGCGCATCGTCAAGGCCGGCAACATGAGCCTGGGGGTCAATCTTCTGGTGGCGCTGACGCGACGGGTGGCGGCATTGCTGGGGGAGGATTTCGACATCGAGATCGTCGAGATGCATCACCGTCACAAGGTGGATGCGCCCTCGGGCACCGCCAAAATGCTCGGCGAGGCGGCGGCATCGGGGCGCGGCATTGCGCTTGCCCCGAACGCCATAACCTGCCGCGAGGGGCATACCGGCCCAAGGCCGGAGGGCAAGATCGGGTTTGCCAGCTTGCGCGGCGGCTCGGTGGTGGGCGATCACACGGTGATGTTCGCCGGGCCCGATGAGCGCATCGAGCTGACGCACCGGGCCCAGTCCCGGGAGATTTTTGCCCGCGGGGCGGTGCGCGCCGCCATCTGGGCGCAGGACAAGGACGCCGGGCTCTATTCCATGATGGACGTGCTCGGCATCGAGGACATGCAGGGGAGCTGACATGACAGGCACGCTGGTTCTGGTGCGGCACGGCCAGAGCGAATGGAACAGGAAGAACCTCTTCACCGGCTGGAAGGACGTGGACCTGACGGACCAGGGGGTGGCGGAGGCGCACAAGGCGGGGCATCTGCTGGCCAGGGCGGGGATTGCCTTCGACGAGGCCTTCACCTCCGGCCTGAAGCGGGCCCAGAGGACTCTCGACATCATTCTTGCCGACATGGGCCAGACGGGCATTCCAATCACCCGCGACGAGGCCATCAACGAGCGCGATTATGGCGATCTGGTGGGTCTGAACAAGGACGATGCGCGGCGCAAGTGGGGCGATGAGCAGGTGCACATCTGGCGGCGCTCCTATGACGTGCCGCCGCCGGGCGGCGAGAGCCTGAAGGATACCGCGGCGCGCGCCGTGCCCTATTTCCGGGACAGGATTCTGCCCAGGGTGGAGGCGGGCGAGAACGTGCTGGTCTCGGCGCATGGCAATTCGCTGCGCGCCATCATCATGTGGCTGGAGAAGCTCAAGCCGGAAGAGGTGCTGAAACTGGAGCTGGCCACCGGCGTGCCCATCGTCTACGAGATCGACGCGCAAGGCCACGTGGTCTCCAAGAAGGTGCTGCGCCCGCCGCAAGGCGAGGGGAGCGATTGGAACACCACCTTCCCGGACAAGGCATGAGGGGTGTCGAAGTCGCCATAAGCGTGACGGATAACGGCCGCGGTTTGCCGCTGCCCGCCCATGAGAGCGCTCAGGCGGCGGGGATGGACTTGCGCGCCGCCATAGCACAGGAGGCGCCGGTCACGCTGGCGCCGGGGGCGCGGGCGCTGATTCCGGCGGGGTTTCGCATGGCGCTGCCGGAGGGCTTCGAGGCGCAGGTGCGGCCGCGCTCCGGGCTGGCGCTCAAGCATGGCGTGACCTGCCTGAACGCCCCGGGCACCATAGATGCCGATTATCGCGGCGAGGTGGGGGTCATCGTGATCAACCACGGGGCGGAGCCTTTCACCATTACCCGCGGCATGCGCATTGCCCAGTTGGTCATAGCGCCCGTCACGCGGGCCAGATGGCGGCAGGTGGAGGCGCTGGAGGACTCACGGCGCGGAACGGGCGGTTTCGGCTCCTCCGGGCTGGATTGATGCTTTCTCTGCCCAAGCCGTGCCCAAATCAGGAATCAAGCCCCTTGCAAAAGGAAGCGGGGATGCCGATCTGTGGGCGCAGTGAGAATCCTGCGGAGCAAATGCGATGACGGAAAAGACTTCACAGCGCCTGGCGCGGGCGCAGATGGGCGATGACATCGTCGTGCCCTTCACGGTGGAGGCCCTGGATGTGCGCGGGCGGGTGGTGCGGCTTGGCCCGGCGGTGGACGAGGCCATCCGCCAGCACGCCTATCCGGAGCCTGTCTCCCGCCTGCTGGGCGAGATCATGGCGCTGGCGGCATTGCTGGGCACGGCCCTGAAGTTCGATGGCAAGCTCATCGTCCAGGTGCAGGGCGATGGGCCCGTTTCCATGCTGGTGGCCGATTTTTCCACGCCGAAATACATTCGCGGGCTGGCGCGCTTCGATGAAGAGGCCGTGGCCCGGCTGAGCGCGGAAGAGGCCCGCGACGCCGGGGCGTTGCTGGGGCATGGCCACATGGCCTTCACCATCGACCAGGGCCCGGACACGGAGCGCTATCAGGGGGTGGTGGAGTTCACCGGCTCCCTGGCCGATGCCGCCAAGCGTTATTTTGGCCAATCAGAGCAGATCCTGACCCATGTGAGCCTGGCCGCCGGGCCGGTCTCCGGCGGGGAGGGGACGCAGTGGCGGGCCGGAGCCCTGATGATCCAGCATCTGCCACCGGCATCGGGCGGCGGGGCATCGCAAAAGGCCCTCGATGGCTGGCCCCACGCGCTGGCGCTGGTGGAGACGGTGGAGGATCACGAGCTGCTCGATCCCAATGTCTCTCCGGAGCGGCTGCTGTTCCGGCTTTTCCATGAAGAGGGCGTGCGGGTCTTCGATCCGCAGCCGGTGGAATGGCGCTGCAACTGCTCGCGCGAGAGCCTGCGCGAGACCCTGCGGCGGTTTTCCGCCGATGAGCGCGCCTCCATGGTGGAGAACGGCAAGATCACCGCCAGATGCCAGTTCTGCTCGCGCCAGTATGTCTTCGATCCGGCGGAGCTGGAGGGGGCGGGGAAGGCTAAATGATGCCTTTGGGCCATCTCCATTGACTGTCTTAGGGCGTAGACCCATAAACCCCGCGCCGCCAGCGTGGATATCGCGAAATATCAGTGGGGCATCTCCATCAACAGTCTGAAGACCGTCCTCACCCTCTGCCAACCGTCCGTCATGTCCGATGATTGGGGTGGAGGGGGCGGGGATGGACGCGCAGGCGTTTTTACAGAGCCCCTTTTGACTTGCGTGGCGTTTCGGGCCATATGAGGGACCATCGCTATTCCATCTCATTCAAGAGCTCAAGGACTCATGGCTGGACATTCGCAATTCAAGAACATCATGCACCGCAAGGGCCGCCAGGACGCGGCCCGCTCGAAGATTTTCGCCAAGCTGTCGCGCGAGATCACCGTGGCCGCCAAGCTGGGCGGGCCCGATCCCGATTCCAACCCGCGCCTGCGGCTGGCGGTGCAGAATGCGCGCGCCCAGTCGATGCCCAAGGACAACATCCAGCGGGCCATCAACCGCTCGCAAGGGGGCGATGCGGAAAACTACGACGAAATCCGCTATGAGGGCTATGGCCCCGGCGGGGTGGCGGTCATTGTCGAGGCGCTGACCGACAACCGCAACCGCACGGCCGCCTCGGTGCGTTCCACCTTCTCCAAGTTCGGCGGCAACATGGGCGAGACCGGCTCGGTGTCCTTCATGTTCGACCGGGTGGGCGAGATCGTCTACAAGCCGGAAGCGGGCGATGCCGACACGGTCATGGAGGCGGCCATAGAGGCCGGCGCCGATGACGTGATCTCCGACGAGACCGGCCACACCATCATCTGCGCCTTCGAGGACATCGGGGCGGTCTCGGCGGCCCTGACGGAGGCCCTGGGCGAGGCGGAATCCACCAAGGCCATCTGGAAACCGCAGACCATGACCGAGCTGGACGAGGACAAGGCCTCCACCATGCTCAAGCTCATCTCCGCCCTGGAGGATGACGATGACGTGCAGAACGTCTATTCCAATTTCGAGGTCTCCGACGAGGTGCTGGCCAGGCTGACCAGTTGATGCGGAGCATCTTCGTTCTCTCCTGAAACAAGGCAAGGCTTCCGTTCATGACTGGCGGAGGCCTTTTTGCCGGTGCGGCATCTCCATTGACTGTCTGAAGACCATCCTCACCTCTCTTTCCAGCCACCCACAGTGTCCCATGATCGGGGTGGTTGGTTGGCAGAAGGTGAGGATGGACGCGCAAGCATTTTTGGAGTTCCCCGGTATCCTAACGGGAGAGACGGGTTTTGGCTCAGCGCTGCTTGCGCAGGAAGTTGCGGATGCGATCTTCCAGCATGGCATAGGCATTCTCGAAGGCCGCCTGCCTGACATCCCGCGGGCCTGTGGCGGCGGCCGGGTCGGGAATATCCCAATGATCCGTGGCCGGTCTGCCGGGCCAGACGGGGCAGGTTTCTCCGGCGGCGTTGTTGCATACGGTGATGATGGCATCCATCACCGGCGCACCGGGGCGGGCATAGAGCTGCCAGTTCTTCGAGCTCAGGTGAGTGGTGTCATGGCCGTTCTGGCGCAAAAGCTCCAGGGCCAGGGGGTGCACCTCTCCGGCCGGATGGCTGCCGGCCGAGAAGGCCCGCCAATGGCCCCGTCCCAGCCTGTTCATCAGGCATTCGGCCATGATGGAGCGGGCGGAGTTCCCGGTGCACAGAAAGAGAATATTGCGCGTTCTGGCGGGGAGCGCGGACAAGGCGCTCAATCCTCGGCGAGGCGGATGATGACATCGATGCTGCCGACGCGCGCGCCATCTGGCAGTGGCGGCAGGTGGCTGATGGTGAGCTGGTCACCGGGGATGTCGATCAGGCTGTCGTTCCTGGGCGAATAGAAATGATAGTGCTCGGAGGTGTTGGTGTCATAGAAGGCCTTGGCGCCATCGGCTATGACCTCGCGCAGCAGACCGGCGCGGGTGAACTGGTTGAGCGTGTTGTAGATGGTGGCCAGGGAGATGGACAGATCCTGACGCGCCGCCTCGCGGTGCATCTGCTCGGCGGTGACGTGCCTGTGGCCCTTGCCGAAAAGCATGCCCGCCAGGGCGATGCGCTGGCGCGTGGGGCGCAGGCCGGCGGCCCGCAGCTTTTCGATGATCTGCTCTTCGTTCAATTTCAGCATGTCCATATCCTGACACCTGTTGCATATATACAACCATATAGACGGAACGATAATAATTCGCAAATCATTTCCCGGTGATTTCGTTCCGGCCCGCGGGAATGGCGCGCCTTGTGCGGCCTCTTTCCGGTGGCGGGTTCAGGTGGCTGGCAGGGGGTGAGGATGGTCTTCAGAGAGTTAGGGTCTGGACTCAACAAAAACGTGGCGCCAGTCTGGTGGCCAGCAACAGGAGACCATGAAAAAATGTGCAATTACAAGCGTAAGCGCTTCTCTCCTGTTGCTGGCATCCACGCCTTTATTGAGTCCAGACCCTAGGGTCAGGACCCATAAATTTGCACGGCATATGCAGGATTTATGCTGCATATCAGCGTCCTTTCGCCCTCGACAATACCTTCAGGTATTGCCCGCGGACGAAAGAAAGCTGATATTTTGCCTAAATCCTGCATATGTCATCCCTCTTTATGAGTCCTGACCCTAATGGAGATGCCCGCATGATGCACCCATGACCATTTGTTGCTTCATTGCTTTTTTGATGTATTGGCCAACAGAAGCCCCAAGCAAAAACCACGCCGGGCATTTCCGGCGTGGTCTGAATTTCATGCGGCGTAGCTGCTTGCGCGCTTCAGGCTTCGGCCTGGGCGGCGATGCGCTTCTTGATGTGCTTTTTCAGCTTCAGCGCCTTGTCCGAAAGCTGCGAATCGCGGGCCTTGAGCAAGAAGGCATCCAGGCCGCCGCGATGCTCCACGGATTTCAGGGCGCTGGTGGAGATGCGGAAACGGTAGCTTTCGCCCATGATGTCGCTCATCAGGTGCACGTTCACCAGGTTGGGCAGAAAGCGGCGGCGGGTCTTGTTGTGGGCGTGGCTGACGTTGTTGCCGGTCATCACGCCCTTGCCGGTCAGTTCGCAGCGGCGGGCCATGGGTTCAACTCCAAATTCTGTTCATCGGGTCTGGCGAAAACAGCGCACCGCCGCCATCTTGCAATCATGGCGCAAGGAGGCATCTGTTTTCGTGGATGTGCTCAGGGCGCATGCTTTAGCGCCAAAGGGGCGGGGCGTCAAGGCCCGCTGCGCGGCATATCCAAGTTCAGCCGCATTTGCATCCAATAAGGAAAGCGCGGGAGGCTTTCTTGCCATTCCGGCCGGGACTTGGCAAAAGGGACGTGGCGGCATTTCAACATTGGATCAGGGCAATTGACAGACATGACACGGACAGGACTAGTTTCTTTCAGGCCGCGCGCAGGCTCCGCGGTGCTGGGCTTGGGGGTGCTGCTTGCGGCCGCCATGACGGCGCCGGCGGCGGCGGATCCCATCAGCCTGAGTTATTCGATCGCCGTCTCCGGAACCCGGGCCATGAAAATGACCTTCGATGGCAATGTGGGCAAGAGCGCCTACAAGGCCCATGTGCGCATCAAGCCCGCCGGGTTCATGGGGCTTTTCATCAAGAAATCCTTCGATCTGTCCGGCTCCGGGCGGATCTCGGCCAAGGGCGCCATTCCGGCCCGTTTTTCCATGACGGTGAAAAAAAAGAAGAAGGCCCGGACGGGCACGATCACATGGAATGGTGGCAAGATGCACTGGCGGCGCACGCCAGCTTACGATCAGCAGACGGTGGCCAGCGTTTGGCGCGCCATGGGAAAAGGCGCGCCCGACCCGCTGAGCCTGCTCATCGGCATGGCCGGGCGGGCCCCGGCGCAAAGCTGCAAGGGCACGCGGCGGGTTTTCGATGGCCATTATGTCTATGACCTGAAACTCTCCCTGCGCGGCAAGACGGCGGTCAAGTCGGCGTTCTATCGCGGCCCGGCCACGATCTGCCGCATGCTCTATGTGCCGGTGGCGGGCATGTCCGAGAAGAAAAAACGCAAGATCCTGGCCGATCCATGGATCTTCAACCTGGTGCTGATCCCCCTGACCAGCAAGGAGGCGGGCCGGCTCATGGCCCCGGTGCGCGCCTATGGCCGCGTCAAGGGGCGCAATTTCACCGCCAGCCTCAGTGCCGCCAGCATCGGCGGGCGGCCGCTGCGGCCCTGAGAGCGCAGGGCGCGCAAGGCTTGCCTTGCGGCCCTTTGGGGCTTATGAAGCAGACATCATTTTCCGCCGGAGCGCGTCCCCCGTGTCCGGCGGTTTTCATTGCCCAGGGTCTGGACTCAACAAAAACGTGGCGCCAGTCTGGCGGCCACGCCTTTATTGAGACCAGCCCCCAAAAGAGACAAACCGACATGAACCTGCGCAACATCGCCATCATCGCCCACGTGGATCATGGCAAGACCACCCTCATCGACCGGCTGCTGGCGGCCTCCGGGGCCTTTCGCGACAACCAGCAGGTGGCCGAGCGGGCCATGGATTCCAACGATCTGGAGCGCGAGCGCGGCATCACCATCCTGGCCAAGGTCACCTCGCTGGAATGGAAGGGGGTGCGCATCAATATCGTCGATACGCCGGGGCATGCGGATTTCGGCGGCGAGGTGGAGCGCATCCTGAGCATGGTGGATGGCGTCATCCTGCTGGTGGATGCCGCCGAGGGCGTGATGCCGCAGACCAAGTTCGTGCTCACCAAGGCGCTGGCCCAGGGGCTGCGGCCCATCGTCGCCGTCAACAAGATCGACAAGCCCGAAGAGCGCCACGAGGAGGTCATCACCGAGGCCTTCGATCTGTTCATCGCCCTGGGGGCGGAGGATGAGCAGCTGGATTTCTCCATCCTCTATGGCTCGGCCAAGGAGGGCTGGATGTCGCTCGATCCCCATGCCGGGCCCGATGCCGGGATGGATGCGCTATTCGATCTGGTGATCGATCACGTGCCCGCGCCGAAGGTGGAGGAGGGGCCCTTTCGCATGCTGGCGACGCTGATCGAGGCCGATCCCTTCTTAGGGCGCATTCTCACCGGGCGCATCGCGTCGGGCTCGGTGAAGCCCAATGACGCGGTCAAGGTGCTGGACCGGGAGGGCAAGGTGGTGGAGACGGGGCGGGTATCCAGGATCTTGGCCTTTCGCGGCCTGTCGCGCCAGCCCATCGAGGAGGGGCAGGCGGGCGACATCGTGGCCATCGCCGGGCTGAAGGAGGCCACGGTGGCCCATACCCTGTGCGATCCGTCCGTCGATGCGCCGATCGCCGCCCAGCCCATCGACCCGCCGACCCTGTCCATGACCTTCCGCATCAATGACGGGCCGCTGGCGGGGCGGGAGGGCGACAAGGTGCAAAGCCGGGTGATCCGCGAGCGGCTGATGAAGGAGGCGGAGGGCAACGTGGCCCTGCGGGTGGAGGACGTGCCCGGCGAGGCGGAGGCCTTCAAGGTCTCCGGCCGCGGCGAGCTGCAGCTGGCGGTGCTCATCGAGACCATGCGCCGGGAGGGCTTCGAGATGACGGTGGGCCGCCCCCGGGTGGTCATGCGCGAGGAAAACGGGGTGAAGCTGGAGCCCGTCGAGGAGGTGATCATCGACGTGGACGAGGAATATTCCGGCGCGGTGGTGCAGAAGATTTCGGAGCGCAAGGGGGTGCTGGTGGACATGACCTCCTCCGGCACGGGCCGCCAGCGGCTGGTCTTTCACGCCCCGACGCGCGGTCTGATCGGCTACCATTCGGAGCTGATGAGCGATACCCGCGGCTCGGCGGTGCTCAACCGCCTGTTCCATGCCTGGGAGCCCTACAAGGGGGCCATTGCGAAGCGCTCCACCGGGGCCATCATCTCCAACGCCAACGGCAAGGCTGTGGC
>JALSNA010000178.1 GCA_026987255.1 Hyphomicrobiales bacterium
GTGGTATCCCTATCTGCAGGCCCCGGACATCCCGCCCGGCGGCATCCCGCGCAAGGACTGGCTGGCCAGGACCTATGGCACGCCGGCCCAGATCCGCGCCGCCCTGGAGCCCATCAAGGTGGCGGGGCTGCAAGACGGCATCGAGTTCGATTTCGACGCCATCAAGGTCATGCCCAATACCATGGACGCCCACCGCATGGTGCGCTGGGCCGCAGAACAAGGCAAGGCCGGCGAGATGGCCGAGCGCATCTACCAGTTGTTCTTCCTCGAGGGACAGGATATCGGCGATGAGGACGTGCTGGCCCAGGCGGCCGAGGACATCGGCCTGATGGACCGCTTCAAGGCGCGCAAGATGCTGGAATCGCAGATGGATCTGGATGCGGTCTGGGAGGACATCAAGAAGGCGCGCGAGCTGAAACTGAAGCTGGTTCCGGCCTATATCATTGCCGGAAAATACGCCATCTTAGGCGTCGATGAGCCCATGACCCTGGCCAAGGCCATCCAGGCCGCGGACATCGAGCGCAAGGAGCGGAAGGAGACGTAAGGCGAGTATCCATCTTCCATCCATGAATACCGGCGCTCAGTATCCGGCCTCCCGCTGATGACGGATGGCCAGAATGACGGCATCCTCACCATCGTAATGGTAGAGGGCGGCGTAACCACTGTTGCCAAAAGGGATCAGCCATTCGCGAAATTGCGGCTCCATGCCCTCCAGCGGCCGGCCGGCCTGTGGCTGGGCAGCCAGAAGGCCCAGCCCCTCGCGGATCGCGCGCGCGGCACGGCGGGCGGCAAGCGGGTTCTTGTCCTTCAGGAAATCATGCAGCCGTTCGACATCGGCAAGCGCCGCCGGGGTCCAGATCACTCGTGGCATTCAGGAGTCTTTTCCTCCTCGCCCGCCTCCAGCCTGGCCAGCCAGGCATCGGCCTCGTCATGGGTGACATGAAGTCCGGTCGCATTGAATTCGGCCCAGGCCACAAGGGCGGCCTGGCGCAGGGCCTGTCGTTTTTCCTCCCTGTCGACAAACTGCTCGATGGCCTTGCGCAACAGCCAGTGGGTGGACCTTTCATGTGCTTCGGCAAGGCGCTGGAGACGATGGCGCAGATCCTGATCAAGTTTCACGGCAATGGGCCGGGAGGCGCTCATGGGAAAACTCCTTGCGGTATTGACGGGTAATACCTAGCACGTCTATCCGATATGTAACAAGGTGCAGTTTCATAGCCTCCCCTCGCAGGAGAGGAGATATCCTGCAAACAAAATCTTTGGATATCATGACATCATGGGTGAATCCGTTTCCAGATTTCTGATCATTGCCGGGCTGGCGCTGGTGGCGCTGGGGCTGCTTTGGCCATTGGTGAAGAAACTGGGGCTGGGGCGGCTGCCGGGGGATGTGCATCTTTCCGGCGATGGCTGGAGCCTTCATCTGCTGCTGGGAACATCCATTGCCTTGTCCATCGTGCTGACCGTGGTGCTCAATCTGGTCATGTGGTTCCTCAACCGCTGATACCGGCAGCAATGAAAAAGGCCCCTTCCTTATGGCAAGGGGCCTTTTCGTTTTCGCTGGATGAAAGCTGCAATCAGCGCTTGGAGAACTGGAAGGAGCGGCGGGCCTTGCGGCGGCCATACTTCTTGCGCTCGACGACGCGCGGGTCGCGGGTCAGGAAGCCGCCCTTCTTGAGCACCGGGCGCAGGGCCGGCTCGAAGTTCACCAGGGCGCGCGAGATGCCATGGCGGACCGCGCCGGCCTGGCCGGAGAGGCCGCCGCCGGAGACGGTGCAGATCACGTCATACTGATCCAGGCGCTCGGCTGCCTCCAGGGGCTGCTTGAGGATCATCTGCAGGGCCGGACGGGCGAAATAGGTCTCCAGGTCGCGGCCGTTGATGGTGATCTTGCCCGGGCCGGGCTTGATCCACACGCGGGCCACGGCGTCCTTGCGCCGGCCGGTGGCATAGGCGCGGCCATGCTCGTCGATCTTCGGCTCCGGCAGGGCGGCCTCTTCGGTCACGCCCATGGCCTCGCCGAGATTCTCAAGGGTCGTTGCGTTCTCATCGGACATCAGCCAGCCCTCCTGGTGTTCTTGTCATTCATCGCCTTGACATCCAGCACCTCGGGCTTTTGCGCCGCGTGGGGATGCTCCGGACCGGCGTAAAGATGCAGGTTCTTCATCTGCCTGCGCGACAGTGGCCCGCCGGGCAGCATGCGCTTGACGGCCAGCTCGAGGGCGCGCGCCGGGCGCTTGCCGGTGAGCATCTTCTCGGCCGTGCGCTCCTTGATGCCGCCCGGATAGCCGGTGTGCCAGTAATACTTCTTGTTCTTCAGCTTGTTGCCGGTGAGAACGACCTTCTCGGCATTGATGACGATGATGTTGTCGCCACAATCGACATGTGGGGTATAGGCGGGCTTGTGCTTGCCGCGCAGGCGGGTGGCGATGATGGAGGCCAGACGGCCCAGAACGACGCCTTCGGCATCGATCAGGATCCACTTCTTCTCCACCTCGCCCACTTTTGCGGAATAGGTTTTCATCGGTTTTCCCGTGGTTTTCATGTTTTCCCGCTGACCGGGACTTGACTGATCGCGGATCGGCGCATCGGTGCCCATGCGAGAGCAGCATGGGCACCGATGCGAAGCGTGGCGCCTCCTTACCCGCAAGGGCGGCGGCCCGTCAAGTCATTTTTGCATCAGGGCGGGAAAAATACAGCAAAAACAATGCCATTACCAATAAGGTAAAATAATACCTTATTGGCGCTTGCAGGCCGCCCTCAAGACTGTCAACCCCTTGTGCTTGCGGGAAAATCTTGCCGCTTGGCGGGCAAATGGATTAGACTGGGTGAAACCGGGAGGACAGAACAGTATCATGCCAGGCAATGGACAATCGGCCAAGGGGGGCATGCTGGCGCGCATCATGGGCGCGGCCCTGCTCGCCTCCGGTCTGGCCGTGGCGGCTGAAGCGGCGCAGATCCCGGACAAGGACCAGGACCGCATCGGCGCACCGGCAACACCTGCTCCGGCCACGCCATTGCGCGATCCGAACCTGCTGGAGCCCGGCGAGACCCAGCCCGTCCAGCCGCCGCAAGGCGAGCTGCCGGGCATGGGCTATGACGATCTGCTGCTCGACATGAAGGACGCCAGGGCCATCGAGCTTACCGCGCAGATGGCGCGCAGGGCGCTGGATGCCTTCGCGGCCATTCGCGGCAAGTATGACGACAAGGGCCTGGCCGACTATCCCACCTTGCAGGAATTCGCCGACAAGACCGAGGCGGGCAAGCAGATGCAGGAGGAGATCCGCAAGTTCGGCTTTGCCAACGTGGCGGAATGGAACCTGGTCATCATGAACCTGGGCTTTGCCTATACCTCGGTGCTGGAAGGCTCGGATGCGGAAATCCGCAACCAGATCCGCGACGCCCAGGCCGACCCGAGGCTCTCCGAAGACAAACGCCGCAAGATCATCAAGGCCCTGCGCATCCTCATCCCCTCGCCCAACAACCGCAAGATCGCCGAGGAGCTGATGAACGACCCCGTCTACAGCCAGAAACTCAAGCTGCTGGACGCCGAGGAATGAGCGTCACTCAGGGGCGCGATTTTTCCTCCCGGCCGGATGACCGCTGCGGAGTGCAGCGCCCTCCATGGCCGGGTGGTTTGATCTGGTCATGGGAGGGATTTTCTGTCACTTTTGGCGCGGTTTTCCATGATGGCGCGGATGAGGATACAGCATGACAGAGGACAAGGCGGG
>JALSNA010000179.1 GCA_026987255.1 Hyphomicrobiales bacterium
GCCATCGCCATTATCATGTCCGGCGGAGAAACTCGCCCCTGCGGGCACGTTGGTGATGCGGATGGCGAGGGTTTCGGAGCCGTCGGTATCGGCTTGCGCCACATCAAGGCCGGTCAGCGCAATGGGCGTATCTTCCGCACCGGTTGCCGCCGGAGCGGTGATGACGGCGGGATCGGCAACGGGGGTTACGGTGATCGTGACATCGCGCAGGTGCACCTGACCGGTGACCGGATCGGTCCAGGTGTAGCTGAAGGAGGCATCGCCGCTGTAGTTGAGCGGCGGTTCATAGGTGAATGTGCCATCGGGATTGAGCACCAGATTTCCGCCAGCGGCGGGCGGATGAACCACTTGCAGGTTGGACACGCCATTGGGCAGGTAGTCATTGGCGAAGAGATCGCCGCTGAGGGGGGTGTCTTCCGCCGTGGTGAAAACATCATCCGCGGCAGATGACATCTGCGGGGTGGAGCCTTCATCATCATCCTCTCCAGCGGCGATGAAATCGTGCGGATCGCGGCCGCGCAGGATGTCCTCATCGGGCAGGCCGGGCAAATGCACAAGACTGCCGCCCACGCCGGCGGTGATGGAATCATCGCCGTAGTGCATGAAAAGCTTGTCGAGATCGAGCGAGAAATAATATTGCCCGCCGTCCATGCCGGGCATGTGATCGAGGGCCCTGCCCACGGGGACGCGATGCTCCACCTCCTGCGGTTGGGTGATGGAATGATCCACATCGGACTGGAAATGGCCGCTGGAGAATGCCTTGCCGGATTTTTGCGAAGTCTGCTGCGCGGATTGCTGCGCAGGCTCACCAGAGGGGGAATCACCGGGCTGGGCAGACGATCCTTGCACATTTTCCATGGCCGAGGACAGGGCCGCCGGATGGGCATTGAAGCGCGCCAGCATCTGCGGGGTCAGAAGTTCGGGATGGGCCTGCGTGCCGGTGAAAACCACCATGCGGCCATCGGGAAAGCGGATGGCCAGCTCGCCCTTTTCGGTCAACTCGAAATGGCCTCCATCCTTTTGCGCCGCCAGAGCAAAGGCGGTAACGGCATCCTTTCTGAAAGGAACGTGTACAATGGCAGCTTTGGCATTGGTCCTGGCGGACTGGGCAGTCTGGTCGGTCATGGCGTTTCGAACCCCGGATGCAAAGGAATAGATTCTTCATCTGAGAACAATTAGGGGTTGAGGTGCTTAGCAAAGCGTAAACCCCTGACTCACGATGGGATCCATACCCCGATTAACGCACGCCATGGTTAACATCTCCTCACCAGCACGCATGGCGCGAGACGGATTGTGGCTTTTCGGAATTGAAACTTTCCCGCCAGAGGGCAGCGGCAAGACGCCGCCATGAAAGCATGCTCGCGGAGGCGGCGGGGCTGGAGGCAAGAAAAAACCGGGCTGGACGGCCCGGTTTGTTTGCAATGACGGAGGAGGCTCTAACTACGCTTGCGCGTCCATCCTCACCCCCTGCCAACAACCCCGGTTATTGGGACGCTACGGGTGGTTGGCAGGGGATGAGGATGGTCTTCAAGAGACGCCCACGGGGCCTGGGAAAAGCCGGGTCAGCTTTCATCCTCCGGCTTGACCAGGGGGATGATCTCCTCCACCGGGGCATCCTCGTCGTCGGTTTCGAGGAATTCGTCCTCCGAGGGCGTGACATTGACATCGGCCACATCGCCAAGATCGACATCGGCGATGGCGGCGGCCTCGTCCACGTCGGCGGCGGCCACCTCGCTGGCGTCATCGGCCGCGATCACCTCCCCGGCCTCCTCTTCTTCCTCCACCGGATCGGGCTTGACCTCGTCGGGCTTGGCCTGCTGGTCAAGCTTGGAGGGCAAGATGGGCTCGACGGTGAAGGCCGCGCCGCACTTGGGGCATTCGATGGGGGACTTGTTCAGGTCGTAGAAGCGCGCCGAACATTCCGGGCAGGTGCGCTTCGTGCCCAGGCTTTCATCAACCACGTCTCGATATCCTTGCAATTCGTGTTGTCCGCCGCAAGACAGGCACAGCTCATCCAGCACCCTTGCGGCCTGTTCGTCTTCCCCATGCCATGACCCTTGGCGCTTGTCAAAATGAAAAGCGCCAGCGGCGCGGATGGCCCCACGAGGAAACCGCCTGCCGCGCAAAAGGGCACAGGCGCATGACAGCCCCTTGCGGCTGTGCTAGGGTCAGGACCCATAAATTTGCACGGCATATGCAGGATTTATGCTGCATATCAGCGTCCTTTCGCCCTCGACAATACCTTCAGGTATTGCCCGCGGACGAAAGAAAGCTGATATTTTGCCTAAATCCTGCATATGTCATCCCTCTTTATGAGTCCTGACCCTAGCAAGAGTCCGCATATTCATTGGTTCAGCCATGCAGAGCAAAAGGCCCGGTTCATGCCCCAGCCCCTGACAGCCCATCCCTCGCCCGCCCTGGGCGGCCATGTGCGCGTTCCCGGGGACAAGTCGGTGTCGCACCGCGCCATCATGCTGGGCGCGGTGGCCATAGGTGAAACGGTCATCGAGGGGTTGCTCGAATCGGCCGATGTCATCCGCACCATCCAGGCCATGGCCGCCCTGGGGGCGCGGGTGGAGCGCCATGCCGATGCAAGCTGGCATGTCACGGGGCGCGGCGTGGGCGGGTTCATCCAGCCAGAAGGGGCAATCGATTTCGGCAATTCCGGCACCGGCGCACGGCTGGCCGCAGGCCTTGTGTGCACCACGCCCATCAAGGTCATCTTCACCGGCGATGAATCCCTGTCGAAACGGCCCATGGAGCGCATCATCACGCCGTTGACGCAATTCGGGGCACGCTTCGACACCGCGCCGGGCGGCCGGCTGCCCATGCGCATCCAGGGAGCGGCGGAGCCGGTGCCGGTGGAATATGCCCTGCCGGTGCCCTCCGCGCAGGTGAAATCGGCGGTGCTGCTGGCCGGGCTCAATGCGCCGGGCGAGACAACGGTCATCGAGACCGCCGCCAGCCGCGACCATACCGAGCGCATGCTTGCCGCCTTCGGCGCCGATATCCGCCAGGAGCGCTCGGCGCAAGGCACGCGCATCACCGTGCGCGGCGGAAAGGAGCTTGCGGCCTGCGCCATAACGGTGGCGGGCGATCCCTCCTCGGCCGCCTTTCCGCTGGCGGCGGCGCTCATCTGCCCGGACAGCCAGGTGACGGTGGAAAACGTCCTGCTCAATCCCACCCGCACCGGGCTGATCGAGACCCTGCACGACATGGGGGCCAATATCCGCATTCTCAATCCGCGCAATTCCGGCGGCGAGGTCATCGGCGATCTGCAGGCCGAGGCCAGCCAGTTGCGCGGCGTTCTGGTGCCGGCCAGGCGCGCGCCCTCGATGATCGACGAATATCCCATCCTGGCCGCCCTGGCCGCCTTTGCCGAAGGCACGACCCGCATGGAGGGGCTGGCCGAGCTCAGGGTGAAGGAATGCGACCGGCTGGCGGCCATGGAGGCGGGCCTGAAGGCCTGCGGCGTACCGGTGCGCAGCGGCGAGGACTGGATGGAGGTGGAAGGAAGCGGCGCGGTGCGCGGCGGTGCGCAGATCGCCACCCACATGGATCACCGCATCGCCATGTCCTTCCTGGTGCTGGGGCTGGCGGCCAGGGAGCCGGTGGGCATCGACGATAGCGCCATGATCGCCACCTCCTTTCCCGGCTTCACCGGCCTGATGGAAAAACTCGGCGCGCGCATCACCGGCGCACGGGAGGGG
>JALSNA010000180.1 GCA_026987255.1 Hyphomicrobiales bacterium
ATCGACAACATGGAGGCCCTGGCCATTTATCGCGCCGCCGGTGGCGAGCTGCGGCTGATCGTCATGTCCGATGACAATTACAACCGCAACATGCAAAGCACCCTGGTCTTCGAGTTCGCCCTGCCAGCCGGGGTGCTCAACCCCTGAAGGCAGCGGCCAATACACGGCTTTGCGCCGCCGCGCATTTGCTATAAGGTGGCCGCGCCTGGGGGGTTTTGACTTGATTGAAACGGGATGGTCATGCGCTTTCTTTCCGCCTTTCCGCTGCTGATTTTCGTCCTCGCGGCCTTCAACCTGGTCTTCTATTCCGGCTCCGTGGCGCTGGAGGACGAGGTTTTCCGCATGGTCATGACATCAGGGGCGCTGCTGGTGCTCACCGTCTCCGACATCCTGATCATCCTGTCGCTGAGCGTGCTCTTTCTGGAGGTGCTGAAAGCCACCGGCTCGGGCAACGCCACCATCATGGATCATATTCTCTCCACCGGCGTGTTCATTCTCGCCCTGGTGGAGTTTCTGCTCGTCCCTCAGGCAGGAAACGCGCCATTCCTCATTCTGGTGATCATCTGCTTCATGGACGTTGTGGCTGGATATGCCGTGACCATCCGCACCGCCAAGCGCGACATCAGCATGCATTGAGGTTTCACCATGGACGCCCTGTGGAGCATCGCAGCGCCCGCTTTCGCCACCTTTTTCGTCATCATCGATCCGGTCGGCCTGCTCCCCATGTTTCTCACCCTGACCAGCCACATGAGCCTGCGCACCCGCCGCAAGACGGCGCTGCGGGCCGTTGTGCTGGCCTATGCCGTCTTGCTGATCTTCGCTCTTTTCGGCAAGGGCGTCTTGCACTTTCTGGGCATCTCCCTGCCGGCATTTCGCATAGCCGGCGGTATCCTGCTTTTCGTCCTGGCGCTGGAAATGCTCTTCGAGCGGCGCGCCGCGCGACGCAAGAAAAATGTCGAGACCGCTGCTCACGAGCATGAGGAGGACAGCGCCGATTCAGACGATCTTTGGGTCTTTCCACTCGGCATTCCATTGCTCGCCGGTCCCGGCGCCATCACCTCCGTCATCCTGCTGATGGGCGCCCATGCCGGCAAACCGGCCGAACAGGCCATCATCATTGCCGTCCTGACCATGGTTCTGGCCATATCCTTTGGGCTTTTCCTGCTGGTAACGAAATTCGATCATCTCATCAACGAGACGGCCTCGCGCGCCATTTCGCGCATTCTCGGCATGATCCTGGCGGCACTGGCGGTGCAATTCGTTCTCACCGGTCTGCATTCGGCCGGATTCGCCATCCGTTAACCGGATATTTACCGCCGTATACCTTTTCACCCGGCCGTAAGGCTTTGCTGAACCTCATTCCCCTAAGGTTGTCCTTGTGCTGCGCCTGGCGCGCGCAACGGCATGAGACATGAAACATGAAATCGGGGATGGATCGCATCCATGGGTCCCATGATGCAAAGGATCAAGGCGCTGACCAGCCGGTTGACCGGCGGCGGAGATGACGCCCGGGCGCGCTCCGGCGCGCTGTTCACCTTCGCAATCCGCATTGCCTCGGCCGCTTTGGCCTTCTTTTCACAGGTTTTGCTGGCCCGCTGGCTGGGAGCTTTCGATTTTGGCATCTACACCTATGTCTGGGTGTGGATCAACGTGCTCGGCACCTTGTGCACCATTGGTCTGTCATCCACCTCCGTGCGCTTTCTGGCCGAATATGCCCGGCCGCATCTGCACGGATTCCTGCATGGTTTCCTGCGCTTCGGGCGCGCCGCCTCCTTCGGCATGGGGGTGATTGCCGCCGCCGCGGGCTATGCCATCTTGCACCTTGCCCCGTGCTTTACGGGTGATCACTACCATGTGCCCTTGTCCATCGCTCTGCTGGCCCTGCCCGCCTTTGCCATCACCGATTTTCATGACGGCGTCGGCCGGGCGCGCTCGTGGATTGGCCTGGCCTTCATCCCGCCCTATATCCTGCGCCCCCTGCTGTTGCTCGTTTTCGTCGCCGCCATGGCCTTTTTCGGCCATGAACATACGGCCACCATGGCCGCCGCAGCCCTTGTCGCCGCCACCTGGATCACCGCGGCGGTGCAGTTTTTCCTGCTGCACGGGCGCTTCGGCAAGACCCTGCCGCCCGCACCAGAGCGCCGCTACCGGGTGCGCCTCTGGCTGGGAGTCTCCATCCCCCTGTTGCTGATGGAAAGCTTCGCCCTCTTGATGATGAACATCGACATCCTGTTGCTGGAGCGCTTCGTCAAACCTGGCGATATCGCCATCTATTTCGCCGCCGCGCGCACCATCTCCTTCATCAGCTTCATCCATTTCGCCGTCTCCGCTGTCGCCATGCCGCGCTTTGCCGCCGCCTTTGCGAGCAACGATCCGGCCCGTGCACAAGACGATCTGTCGCGCTTCCGCAATTGGACCTTGTGGCCTTCCCTGGCCCTGGCCGCCGCTCTTCTGGGGCTGGGCAAATTCATCCTGTCCATGTTCGGCCCGGACTTTCCGGCCGCCTGGCCGGTCATGTTCGCACTCGCCGCCGGGCATTTGACCCGCGCCGTGGCCGGACCGGCCGAATCCCTGCTCATGGTCTCCGGACGGCAGGTTTACACGGCCACCATCACCGGCCTGACTGCGGCTCTCAACATCGTTCTCAACATCGCCCTTATCCCCCGTTACGGCCTGGTGGGAGCAGGCCTGGCCACCGCCGCCGCCTTTGCCTTCCAGTCGGCGGTGCTCACCCTGGCGGCGCGGCGCACCCTGGAAGAGGGATTTCGCGCCCATCCCGGACAGACGGTGGGAGAGACCGCATGAACTGCCATCCGGACATCCCCTCCCCTTCTGCGCTCACGCCCTGGCGCGGCCTGGAGCAGGCGGCCTGTGAACCGGCTCCTCAGGCGGCGCACTTCTGGCTGCATGCGGCGCTGACCCATCTGCCGGTCCGCGACAGACCCTGGCTGGCCAGGGTGGAGGATCCCGATGACGCGCTGCCCCTGGCCATTGCGGGCCTGCGCAAGACCCGCCGTTTTGGCCCCTTGGGGCGGCTGGCCAGCACCCGCTGGGGAGAGTTTTTCTTCTCCGGTCTGCCCTTGCTGCGCCAGGGCGCGGAAAGACAGGCTCTGGATGGTCTGCTCTGGGCCGCCTCCGGCATGGGCGCAAAAGCCATGGAGCTGGCCTCCATCCCCGCCCAAGGCCCCGTCATGGCGGCGCTGAAGCAGGTGGCTGGAGACAAGGGCCTGCTCGTGAAGGAAATGGTCCACTGGCGGCGCGCCGCCCTCGATGCGCGCCAAAGCCCCGCGCAATGGTGGCAAGACGACATTCCGCGCAAGAAACGCAAGGAATATGCCCGCCTCATGCGCCGCCTGAAAGAGGCTGGAGAGGTTTCCTTCCAGATCATGAAGACCGGCGAGGATCCCAGCCCCTGGATCGATGATTTTCTCGCTCTCGAAGCGCGCGGCTGGAAGGGCCGGGCGGGAACCGCCATCGCCTGCAAGCCCGCATTGCGCCATTTCGTCGAGGCCGCCTTGCGCGCCGCCGCCGCCGCCGGAGCCTTGCGATTCTGGCGGCTGAGCCTGAATGAGCGGACCATCGCCATTCTTTTCGGCTTCGTTC
Organism: Hyphomicrobiales bacterium; assembly: GCA_026987255.1. Taxonomy (GTDB): domain Bacteria; phylum Pseudomonadota; class Alphaproteobacteria; order Rhizobiales; family Aestuariivirgaceae; genus Thermopetrobacter. Next base: position 3,604 of record JALSNA010000180.1, read on the forward strand.
AGGATGAAAACCTGTGGCTGGGCAAGATGGCCCATGCAGAAGACCTGGGCAGGTATTCACCCGGTGTCCTGCTCATCATCGAGGCCACCCGGGACATCCTGGCCGATCCGCGCATCACTTTCGCCGATTCGTGCGCCGCCCCCCATCATCCCATGATCGATCGCCTGTGGAAACAGCGCCTGGCCCTGACCGACGTGGTCATCGCGGCGCCCGGTGTCCTTGCCCCCCGGGTGCGGCTGATGCTCATGCTGGAGGCTCTGTGCCTGCGCGCCCGCACCATGCTCAAGCGCCTGTGGCATGGCCTGCGCGCCCGGCTGGGCGGGAAAAGAAAAAGGGCCGCTTGAAGCATTTCTGCCAGCGGCCCAAGTCTAGGGAGGAAACGCCCAGAAAGGGCATTACATGGACGGAAAAAACGCATTCCGGCCTTGCGCGCTCTATGTCGCAACGCTTGCGCAAAGTTTCAAGTCCTGCTTCCAGCGTGCGGCAATGTGTCAGGCTCATTATCAGCAAGGATAATCCCAGAGCCTTGATATTTATCAATAATTACGGATTTTTCCGCCCCCGCCACGATCCTTTTTCCGCTCTTGGAGCCACTTTTGCAAAGCCGAATCGGGCCAGATTGCGGCAAACCTCGATCATCCATCATGTTTTTATCAAAATAGTCGGGAGTCTCCAAAAAACGCTTGCGCGTCCATCCTCATCCCCTGCCAATCACCCAGGTCATGGGACACCACGGGTGGTTGGCAGGGGGTGAGGATGGTCTTTGAGACAGTTGATGGAGATGCCCATTCGCATATTCATGCCTGTCTCGTCCCCTTGCCGCTGCCGGCGCCCGCGAATAAAGTCCCCAGCGGGAAACATGCCTTGCGTCTTTCAAGGACGCACAGACAAACGCACGGACAAAAGGAGCGATCATGACCTCTCCCGATGCCAGCCAGCTGGAAGAGCTCGGCGCCTTTGCGCTCGACCTCGTGCGCCAGGCAGGAGATATCATCACGCCGATGTTCGACGATCTGCCGGCCGTCCGCGACAAGTCCGCCGCGGGCGAGGCCTTCGATCCTGTAACCACAGCGGATATTGCGGCAGAAGAGCGCATCCGCGAGCTGATCGCTGCACGCTACCCTGATCATGGCATTCGTGGCGAGGAATTGCCGGACAAGCCCGCCAACGGGCCCTTCACCTGGATCATCGACCCCATCGACGGCACCCGCGCCTTTGTCTATGGTCTGCCGGTGTGGATGACCCTCGCCGCCTTGCTCCATGATGGCCGCCCCCTGATCGGCGCGGCGCGCCAGCCGGTCACCGGCGAAACCTATCTGGGTACGCCTGAAGGCGCATGGCTCTTCGCAAAGGGCCGAAAACGGCGGCTGCACACCCGCAAGGGACGGGCGCTGTCCCAGGCCATGGCGGGAACCACCTTGCCGGAAATCTTCGTCTCCCCGGCGCAGAAACGCGCCCTGTCGGCCATGCAGAACAGAACCTTGCAACTGCGCTTCGATGCCGATGCCTATTTTTACGCCCTGCTGGCCGCCGGGCGCATCGACATTGCCTTCGACACCGAACTGAACATTTTCGACATTGCCGCCATGATTCCCATCGTGCGCGGCGCCGGTGGCATCATCACCAGCTGGAGCGGCGAGGAAAATGCCCTGGAAGGCGATCTGCTGGCTGCTGCAACGCCCCGATTGCACGCTCAGGCGCTTTCGGCGATCAATGACGAAGAGCCGCCCTCCGGCTGAGCCAGGATCTTGCCGATCTGCGGCTGCTCTCCGGTGATGAAACTGTCAAAGGCAGCCCAGACGGACTGGCGGATGGCGTCGCGCTCCATCAGCAGGTCATGGCGCGCCCCGGGCACGACGATGCACGCCATGCTGGCCACTTCGCGGGCAAAGGCGCGGGTCGCCTCGGTGGACACGACAGCATCGTCTCCGGCCGCCACCGTCAGCATCTGCCAGCGCGGCGGCTCATGGCTACGCGCCTGTTTCCACAGCTCTTCGCCAGAGACCAGGGCGGCATGCAACCAGCCCAGCGTCGGCCCTGCCACGGCCAGATCGGGATGGGCCTGCAACATTTCCACCTCGCGAGCGAAACGCTCATAGTCTCCAAAGCGCGCATTGCCGGGGAAATCCTCAGGTCTGGGCAGGCGCTTGCGCTGTCCGGGGATGAACATCCGGCCCAGCCCGAGCCAGACCGCGGCGGTGGCCCAAAACCGCCACCACCAACGGGGCATGCGGCGGCGGCGGATGCGGATCATCGGTGAGATCAGCAAGGCGCGCTCGAACCAGATATGCTTCCAGCTGGCCCGCAACAGCACATGCGCGCCCATGGAATGCGCCAGGGCAAAATGCGGCGCCGGACATTCGGGCAGCACGACCTCCTGCATGAAGGAGCGCAAATCCGTGTCATATTGCGCAAAACTGCGGATATGCCCGCGCAGACGGTTGCGCGTCAGCCGCGAGGACAGACCCTGGCCGCGCCAATCGAATATGGCCACCGCATAGCGCCGCGCCAGCAGTTCCCCGATGATTTCATAATAGGCCTCGATGAAATCGGCCCGCCCGGTGAGAATGCTCACCGTGCCACGCACCGGGCCGCTGCGCGGCAGGGCCGTTGCATGGCGCAGGACAGCCCCATCCGGGGTAACCAGCCGGCCGGCCTTGAGGCCCTCCGGCGGCTTGCAATGCGCTGTGGAATAAAGTTTCATCTATCATCCGCTCCGGGTCTTGCGGCCAGACCCGAAAAGCAGCCCCCATGGTCTTTTGGATACGCGCCAGCCATCAACTTTGCGCTTGAAAATCACCAGTCAGGAGGGTGGTATAGCCCACGGCGGCGCGCAAGTCGATTCGGGCCACGGGTCACATGGCCGCATCATTGCGGCGCAATCTCTTTACCAGGAGCACCCCATGCACAAGGAGAAAAAGGAGCTGTCCGGGCCGCTGCAGGGACTCGTGGTGCTGGATCTGACGCGCGTTCTGGCCGGGCCCTTCATGACCCAGCTCCTGGGCGATTTTGGCGCCCGGATCATCAAGGTGGAGCGCCCCGGCCGCGGTGACGACACCCGCGCCTGGGGCCCGCCCTTCGTGCGCGGCGCCGATGGCAGGCAGACCGCCGAAAGCGCCTATTACCTGAGCGCCAACCGCAACAAGCGCTCCATCGCCGTGGACATGGCCACCCCGGAAGGGGCCCGGATCGTTCGCGATCTGGCCAAGGAGGCGGACGTGGTGGCAGAGAACTTCAAGCCCGGCGGGCTGCGCAAATACGGCCTGGACTACAGCTCCCTGGCGAAAATAAATCCACGCCTGATCTATTGCTCCATTTCCGGTCATGGCCAGACGGGCCCGAACCGCGACAAGCCCGGCTATGACCTCATGGTGCAAGGGTTCGGTGGCCTGATGAGCCTCACCGGAGACCCCCATGGCGAACCCATGAAGACCGGCGTGGCCATTGCCGACATCATGTGCGGCATGTATGCCGCCAGCGCCATTCTCGCTGCCCTGCACCACCGTGACAGGACAGGTGAGGGACAATATATCGACATCGCCCTCGCCGACACCCAGGTGGCCTGGCTGGCCAACCAGGGACTGAACTACCTGACCTCCGGAGAGGTTCCGCAAAGGCTCGGCAACGCCCATCCCAACATCGTGCCCTACCAGGTCTTCGCCTGCGCCGATGGCCATGTCATCATCGCGGTGGGCAATGATGCGCAATTCGCCCGCTTTTGTGCCTTTCTGGACATGCCGCAACTGGCGGCCGATGCCCGCTACCGCACCAATGCGGCCCGCCTGGCCCATCGCCAAGAGCTTGTGGCGCTGCTGACGGAAAAGCTGGCGCAAATGTCCCGCGCGGAGATCCTCGATGGACTGGAGGCGCTGAAAGTGCCCGCCGGGCCGGTCAACGATCTGGCGGAGGTTTTTGCCTCGTCCCAGGTGGCGGCAAGGGACATGAAAATCTCCATGCCGCATCCGCTGGCCGCCAGCGGCGCTGTGGATCTCATCGGCAATCCGGTGAAGTTCTCGAAAACCCCGGTCACCTACCGCCGTCCGCCGCCACTGCTGGGCGAACACACGCGGGAAATCCTGCAAGAGCTGTCCCGCAAGAAAGATTGACGATCAGCGCCTGCCCGGACTCATGAGGCCCCCCGTGCGGGCGCTGACCCGCAGGCGATAGCGCTGGCCATGCCGCCAGGCGGTGAAGCCATAGATCCTGCCCTTGCAGTCATGAGCGCGCACCCTGCGGTAGCCGCGCGCAAGGAGCATCCGCCGCGCCCGCCCGCAGGATATGCGCATGGCCCGGCGCGGCTGGTGAAAGCGGCGAACCGTACCATTGCGGAAATTGGTGCGCACGCTGCGCCGCCAGATGCCGATGCGATAGACCTCGTCGAACATGGAGATGGGATAGGCGTAATAGGGATAGGGCAGCCAGCCCGGATCGCCATGGATAATCATGCCCGGATAGATGGGCCCGCCAAGATAGGAATTGATATGGACGCGGGATCTGGCCTGCGCGGCTCCCGGGAAAATGGCCCCCGCCGCCAGCGTCAGGCCCAGGGCCGCCGCCATCAGCATTTTCTTCAACATGGCTGTTGCTCCTCGTCATCTGGCCGGGCCGCCCCGCCGGATGCGGACGCGCCCGCCATGGGGAACTATAGGCGCAATGCCGGATTTGGCCAAACAGGACTTTTCAGCTTTCCTCCATCGCGGCGCGCGCCAGCTCCAGAAAACGCGCCACCTCCTCCTGCGTGGTGGCAAAGGAGCTCACCAGCCGCGCCAGCACACGCGGCCCTTCCTCCCGCCAGGCATAATAGAGCGCCCCCTTTTCCTGCAGCATCTCGTGCATGGATCTGGGCAGCCAGACGAAGATTTCGTTGGCCTGCGGCTCAAGATCGAGCGCGACTCCGGCAATGGCGGCCAGTCCATCGGCCAGCCGGGCGGCCATGGCGTTGGCATGCGCCGCCAGCTGAAGCCACAGGCCATCGGCGATATAGGCCTGCATCTGGGCGGCCAGAAAACGCCCCTTGGAAAGCAATTGGCCGGCCCGCTTGCGCCGCCAGAGAAAATCCTGCGCCAGATCGCGGTTGAAGAAGATCACCGCTTCTGCGCCCATGGCCCCGTTCTTTGTGGCCCCGAAGGACAGCACATCCACCCCCGCCTTCCAGGTCAGCTCCGCCGGAGCGCAGCCCAGATGGGCCACGGCATTGGCAAAGCGCGCCCCGTCCATGTGCACGCTCAAGCCAGCCTCATGCGCCACCTGCGCCAGCGCCGCCACCTGATCCGGATCGTAGACCTGCCCGTATTCGGTGGCATTGGTCAAGGACAAGGCGGCGGGCTTGACCTGATGCTCGTCATGGATGAACTGCGCCAGCCGGGCTTGCAGGTCCTCGGGCGCGATCTTGCCGCCCTTGCCGGGCAGCGGAACGATCTTGGCCCCGCCGGTGAACAGCTCCGGCGCGCCGCATTCATCGGTGTTGATGTGCGCCTCCTCATGGGCCAGAATGCCGCCGAAGGGAGGCGTCATGGCCGACAGCGCCAGGGCATTGGCGGCGGTGCCGGTGGTGACGAAAAAGACCTCCGCGTCACACCCGAAGAGATCGCACAGGGCCCCGGCCGCTTTTTGCGTCCATGCATCGTGGCCATAGGGCATGGCCACCCCGGCATTGGCCCGGATGATGGCCTCCATGATGGCCGGATGCACGGCCGTAATATTGTCGCTGGCGAAGTTCATTTTCTTCGTTCCTGCTCTCGCGGGTCAGACCGGAGTCATGCCTGCCATGGCTCCGGCCCCGTTATTTGCCTTTTTGCCCGCCATGTCCAGACATTCCCCGGCCGCGCCGGTCACATGGCGAAGGATGGGCAAATCACTCCATGCCCTGCGGCCATTCGGCTCCTTTCGGACTGCTTGCCAACCCGCGCCAGTTCTGGCATAAAGGCAAAATTGGGACAGAATGGCTGTCCTAATCTTGAGGATCTGCGGCCCTTTGCCGCCCGCGCCAGTTTTTTCGCCGCCATCTTTTGCGAAAAGACGCAAGGCTTGACCCTGATGCCTCAAGGATCCGGCAACGGGTCCATCCGATGCCTTTCAGGCAGCTTCGCGCTCATCACCGCCGCGCCAGGATGCATGGCTGCGGCGGGCGCGGATGTCTCGCCCGGCAAGGCCGGTTCGCATGCAACGAATGACGAAAGACGAATGAACATGACAAAGCACCCAACCTGCCACACCGGCTCTTTCATGAGCGCTTTGCCATCCTCCCGCCCGGGACGGACGGGCCTCTATGACCCGGCCAACGAGCACGACAACTGCGGCATCGGCATGATCTGCCGCATCACCAACGAAAAGAGTCATGGCATCGTCGAGAAGGGCCTGCGCATTCTCGCCAACCTGGAGCATCGCGGCGCGGTGGGGGCCGACCCGGAAGCCGGCGACGGCTGCGGCATCCTCACCCAGATGCCGCATGATTTCTTCGCCGCGGAAGCCGAAAAGCTGGGCTTCGATCTGCCGCCGGAGGGCCGCTATGGCGTCGGATTCCTGTTCATGCCGCGCGATGCGGACACCCGCGCCGGGGTGGAGAAGATCTGGCAGCAGGTGCTGGCCGAGGAAGGCCTGACCCTTCTGGCCTGGCGCGACGTGCCTGTGGACAGCTCGGTGCTCGGTCCTTCCGTGCGCTCCGGCGAGCCGGTCATGCGCCAGCTCTTCATCGGCATGGGCGGGGAAATTGCGGATCAGGACCATTTCGAGCGCAAGCTCTATGTGGCCCGCAAGGTGGTCTCCAACCGGGTCAAGGACACATATGACCTGAGCATGGAGGACTATTACCCCGCTTCGTGCTCTTCGCGCACCATCGTCTACAAGGCCCTGGTGCTGCCCGACCGGATGGCGAAATATTACCCCGATCTGGCCGATGCGCGCTTTGCCTCGGCCCTGGCCCTGGTGCACCTGCGGTTCTCCACCAACACCTTTCCCTCCTTTCCGCTGGCCCATCCCTACCGCATGATCTGCCACAATGGCGAGATCAACACCCTGCGCGGCAACGTCAACTGGATGGCGGCGCGCAAGGCGGCCATGAAATCGGACATCTTGGGCGAGGATCTGAAGAAGCTGTGGCCCATCCATTACGAGGGCCAGTCCGACTCGGCCTGTTTCGACAATGCCCTGGAGCTGATGTATTTCGGCGGCTATTCCCTGCCGCACGCCATGATGCTGATGATCCCCGAGGCCTGGTCGGGCAATCCGCTCATGGACGAGGAGCGGCGCGCCTTCTATGAATACAATGCCGCGCTGATGGAGCCCTGGGACGGCCCGGCGGCGGTGGCCTTCACCGATGGCCGCATGATCGGCGCGACCCTGGACCGCAACGGCCTGCGCCCGGCGCGCTATCTGGTGACTTCCGACGATTACCTGATCCTGGCCTCCGAGGCCGGCGTTCTCGACGTGCCGGAGGAAAAGATCGTCCGCAAGTGGCGCCTGCAACCGGGCAAGATGCTGCTGGTGGATCTGGAGAAGGGCCGCATGATCTCCGACGAGGAGCTCAAGCACGAGCTGGCCGCGGCGCGCCCCTACCGGCAGATGCTGGAGGAAGGCCAGTTCAAGCTCAAGGAGCTGCCCGAGGTGGGCCGCTCCGCGCCGCGCACCAACGTCTCCCTGCTCGACCGCCAGCAGGCCTTCGGCTACACCCAGGAGGATCTGAAGATTCTCATGACGCCCATGGCCTCCACCGGTCAGGAGGGCATCGGCTCCATGGGCACCGACACGCCCTTGCCGCCGCTGTCGGAGCGCCCGCGTCTGCTGGCCGACTATTTCCAGCAGCTTTTCGCCCAGGTGACCAATCCGCCCATCGACCCGATCCGCGAGGAATCGGTCATGTCTTTGATCTCCTTCATCGGCCCCAGGCCCAACCTGCTGGGCATAGGGGAGAGCACCTCCCTGAAGCGTCTGGAGGTCTCCCAGCCGGTCATCTCCAACAAGGGGCTGGAGAAGATCCGCGCCATTGGCGACATTTCCGACAACCAGTTCCGCACCATCACCCTGGACATCACCTTCAACACCCGCCACGGCGCGCAGTTCATGGGCGAGGCCATCGAAACCATCTGCGAAAAGGCCGAAAAGGCGGTGCGCGACGGCTACAACATCATCATTCTTTCCGACCGTCTGGTGGGCCCCGACCGGCTGCCGGTTCCGGCCCTTCTGGCCACCTCGGCGGTGCATCATCACCTGATCCGCGCCGGATTGCGCACCTCCGTGGGCCTGGTGGTGGAAACCGGCGAGGCGCGCGAGGTGCACCATTTCGTCACCCTGGCCGGATATGGCGCGGAGGCCATCAATCCCTATCTGGCCTTCGAGACGGTGGAAAACATGCGCCTCTACCTGGGGGGCGAGGTCTCCGAAAAGGAGGCCATCAAGCGCTACATCAAGGCGGTGGACAAGGGCATCCTCAAGGTCATGTCCAAGATGGGCATCTCCACCTACCAGTCCTATTGCGGCGCGCAGATCTTCGATGCCGTGGGGCTGAACTCCGATTTCGTCAACCGCTATTTCACCGGCACCAACACCGCCGTGGAGGGCGCCGGGCTTGAAGAGATCGCCGCCGAGACCTGGGCCCGTCATGCGCGGGCCTTCAGCGCCGATCCGGTGCTGCGCAATTTCCTCGATGTGGGCGGCCAGTATGGGCAAAGGGTGCGCGGCGAGCGCCATGCCTGGACGGCTTCCGCCATCGCCAGCCTGCAACACGCGGTGCGCGGCGAGCTGCCGGAGAAATACCGCGCCTTTGCCGAGGAGATCAACAAGACCGGCCGCGAGGCCATGACCCTGCGCGGCCTGTTCCGCATCCGCGATGCCGAAGAGATGGGCCGCAAGCCGGTCCCGCTGGAGCAGGTCGAGCCCGCTTCGGAAATCGTCAAGCGCTTCGCCACCGGGGCGATGTCCTTCGGCTCCATCTCGCGCGAGGCCCACACCACCTTGGCCATCGCCATGAACCGCATGGGCGCAAAGTCCAACACCGGCGAAGGCGGCGAGGAGCCGGACCGCTTCAAGCCTTTGCCCAATGGCGATTCGGAGCGCTCGGCCATCAAGCAGGTGGCCTCCGGGCGTTTCGGCGTGACCACCGAATATCTGGTCAATGCCGATGCCATCCAGATCAAGATGGCGCAAGGAGCCAAGCCCGGCGAGGGCGGCCAGCTCCCCGGCCACAAGGTCAATCCGGTCATCGCCAAGGTGCGCCATTCGACCCCCGGCGTCGGCCTGATTTCGCCGCCACCGCACCATGACATCTATTCCATCGAGGATCTGGCCCAGCTCATCTATGACCTGAAGAACGTCAACCCGCGGGCGGACATTTCCGTCAAGCTGGTCTCCGAGATCGGGGTGGGCACGGTGGCCGCCGGCGTTTCCAAGGCGCGCGCCGATCATGTGACCATTTCCGGCTTCGATGGCGGCACCGGCGCATCGCCCCTGACCTCCATCAAGCATGCCGGATCGCCCTGGGAGATCGGCCTGGCCGAGACCCAGCAGACCCTGGTGCTCAACCATCTGCGCGGGCGCATCGCCGTGCAGGTGGACGGCGGGCTGCGCACCGGCCGCGACGTGGTGGTCGGCGCCCTGCTCGGGGCCGACGAGTTCGGTTTCGCCACCGCTCCGCTGATCGCCGAGGGCTGCATCATGATGCGCAAGTGCCACCTGAACACCTGCCCCGTGGGCGTGGCCACCCAGGATCCGGAACTGCGCCGCCGTTTCCGCGGCAAGCCGGAGCATGTCATCAACTATTTCTTCTATGTGGCCGAGGAAGTGCGCGAATACATGGCCCGCATGGGCTTTGCCACCTTTGACGAGATGATCGGCCGCAGCGAATGCCTCGACAAGCAGCAGGCCCTGGATCACTGGAAGGCCAGGGGGCTGGATTTCACCCGCATTTTCGCCAAGCCGGAGGTGCCCGAAACGGTGGCCATCCGCCATTGCGAATCGCAAAAGCATCCCATCGATGACATTCTTGACCGCAAGCTCATCAAGCTGGCCAGGCCGGCCCTGGAGGAGCGCCAGCCGGTCAATGCCGAGCTGGACGTGAAGAACACCGACCGCACCATCGGCGCCATGCTCTCCGGCGAGGTGGCCAAGAGATATGGCCACAAGGGGCTGGCCGATGACACCATCCATTTCACCCTGCGCGGCACGGCGGGACAAAGCTTCGGCGCCTGGCTGGCCCGGGGCGTGACCCTCGATCTCATCGGCGAGGCCAACGATTATGTGGGCAAGGGGCTCTCCGGCGGGCGCATCATCGTCCGTCCGCCGCAGGAGTCCGGCATCGAGCCGGAATCGAGCATCATCGCCGGCAATACCGTGCTCTATGGCGCCATCACCGGCGAGTGCTACCTGCGCGGCATCGCCGGGGAGCGTTTCGCGGTGCGCAACTCCGGAGCCGTCGCCGTGGTCGAGGGTGTGGGCGATCACGGCTGCGAATACATGACCGGCGGCTGCGTGGTGGTCATCGGCCCGACGGGGCGCAACTTTGCCGCCGGCATGTCCGGTGGCATCGCCTACGTGCTCGACACCGAGGGTGACTTCGAGCGCCGCTGCAATCTGGCCATGGTCGATCTGGAGCCGGTCCCGGCGGAAGAGGATGAGGCCTCCGAGCAGGGCCACCAGACCTCCGATCTGGAGACCCACGGGCGGGTCGATGT
>JALSNA010000181.1 GCA_026987255.1 Hyphomicrobiales bacterium
GATTTTGGCAAAATCCCGGTGTCTTTTCGTCCGCAGGCAATACTTGAAGGTATTGGCAAGGGCGAAAAGGCTCCGGGATGAAGCATAAATCCTGCAGATGCCGTTCAAATTTATGGGTCCTGACCCTGGGGTCCGGTCTCAATAAAGGCGAGGATGCCGGCCTGTCGCCACGGTCTTGTTGAGTCCAGACCCTGGAAATCCCTGTCAAAATATCCCCGCATCCATTCGCGGGTTCATCCTGAAGGCGGTTCTTCATGAGTTTCATCAGCTTCTTCGCAAAGGCCGTCGAAAGTCCAAGAAGCCCCCTCTTCCTTTTCCCGCATCCGCTGGCCGGTCTTGCCGCTGGCGCAGCGCTCTTTCTCGTCAGCGCAAGGCTCCTTGACCATTCCAGATCCGGCTTCCGCGCAAGAGCCGCTTTGCGCGCAAATCCGGCTATGTGACTTCACTGCGAACGAATGCCAAATCTGATGAAAACAAATCTCAAACAACGTATCGAAATGCTATTCCCCCCGCTCGGCACCCCGCATGCGCGCATGGCGGCCCTGTTCCCCCATCCGGCGGCCTGGGCACTGCTGGCGGCAGCCTTTCTCGCCGTTCTTGCGCTCATGGCCCTGAGCGGCTTTTCCATTCGCGTGCAAAGGGCGGATGTGCAAGTCCTGGGATGCCTTCTGCTCATGGCCATCGTCGCCTGGCGGGCATATTCTCAAGGTTTGTTGCGCAGCAGCATCCTGTTGCAATTCCTGCTGCTTTTATCCCTCATGGCCTACATGGGCGGAATGCTGAGTTACACCTTGATGAGCCTGCGCTTTCCACCCATGGATCAAGCTCTCGCCAGACTTGATGCGCTCATGGGATTCGACTGGATTGCCCATGTCCGCTTTGTCAATGCCCATCCCGGTTTGGCAAAGGCTCTGGGTTTTGCCTACAACAGCATCAACTATTTCATTCTCGGCATTCCCCTTTGGCTATTGGCGACAGGGCGCATCGCCCGTCTGCGCGGCTATTTTCTGCTGTCGATCCTGACCGGTCTGTTGACCATCACTTTGGGCGGCATGCTCCCGGCCCTGGGCGGATATGGGCATTACCAGCCAGCGGCCGAAATGACCGGCAATCTGCCACCCCAGGCGGGGCGTTATTTCCTCGCCCATGTGAGCGCCCTGATGAATGGACAGATGTCTTCCGTGGCCCTGGGTGAGATGAAGGGAATTATCTGCATTCCCAGCTTTCACACCATTCTTGCTCTCATTTTCATCTGGTCGTTCAGAAACACCCGCCTGTTCTGGCCAGCTTTCGCCTTCAATATCACAATCATCGTCTCGACCATTTCCATGGGCGGCCATTATCTGACCGACCTCATGGCCGGCTCCGCCCTTTTCCTGGCAGTCTTGTGGAGCCTGGAAAAATTCGGCTGGCTGGATGAAAGCGCCGATGCACAGTCCTGGGCGCAAAAGTCCGGGCTGTCTGCTCCCCTGGCCAAGGCACCCGCCTGAGGGCCGCTGTCCATCAGCGCAAATCCGGCGGCGTTGCCTCGTCCTTCAAGGTCCTGATGGCCTCGTCCAGGGACATGGCCTTCTGGTGCTTTTCGCCCAGGCGGCGCATGTTCACCCCGCCTTCCTCCACTTCGCGCTTGCCCACCACCAGGATGACCGGCGTCTTGGCCAGGGAATGCTCGCGCACCTTGTAGTTGATCTTCTCGTTGCGCAGATCGGCCTCGGCGCGCAAGCCCGCCGCCTTGAGCCTTTCTCTCACCCGCAAGGCATGGTCATCGGCGTCCGAGGTGATGGTGGCCACCACCACCTGCACCGGCGCCAGCCACAGGGGCAGATGCCCGGCGTGATGCTCCAGCTGAATGCCGAAGAAGCGCTCCAGGGAGCCGAACATGGCGCGGTGAATCATCACCGGAGTGTGCTTTTCGCTGTCGGCGCCGATGTAGAAGGCCCCGAAACGCCCCGGCAGATTGAAGTCGAGCTGCACGGTGCCGCACTGCCAGTCGCGGCCAATGGCGTCGCGCAGGACATATTCCAGCTTGGGGCCATAGAAGGCGCCCTCGCCGGGGTTGAGCTCGTATTCGCCGCCGGCGGCCTCCACGGCCGATTTCAGCGCCGCCTCGGCGGCATCCCAGACCTCATCGGAGCCAACCCGCTTTTCGGGCCGGTCGGAGAACTTGATGCGCACATCGTCAAAGCCGAAATCGCGGTAGATGTCGAGGATGAGCCTGTGAACCCGGATGCATTCTTCCTCGATCTGCTCATGGGTGCAGAAGATGTGGGCATCGTCCTGGGTGAAGGAGCGCACCCGCATGAGCCCGTGCAGGGCCCCGGAGGGCTCATAGCGGTGCACCTTGCCGAATTCCGACAGGCGCACGGGAAGCTCGCGGTAGCTCTTCAGGCCATGCTTGAAGATCTGCACATGGCCGGGGCAGTTCATCGGTTTCAGGGCGAAGATGCGCTCGTCTTCCGTCTCGGTGATGAACATGTTCTCGCGGAACTTCTCCCAGTGGCCGGATTGCTCCCACAGGGCGCGGTCCATCATGTCCGGGGAGTTGACCTCCGTGTATCCGGCCTTGTCCTGCACCCGGCGCAGATAGTTCATCAGTTCGGTGAAAACCGTCCAGCCCCTGGGATGCCAGAAAACGGATCCGGGGGCCTCCTCCTGGAAGTGGAAAAGATCCATTTCGCGGCCCAGCCTGCGGTGATCGCGCTTTTCGGCCTCTTCCAGCCGGTGCAGGTAATCCTTGAGCTGCTTTTTGTCGGCCCAGGCGGTGCCATAGATGCGGGTGAGCATGGGGCGGCTGGAATCGCCGCGCCAATAGGCTCCGGCCACCTTCATCAGCTTGAAGGCATCGCCGATCTTGCCGGTGGAGGGCAGATGCGGCCCGCGGCACAGGTCGAACCAGTCGCCCTGGTGGTAGATCTTGACATCCTCGTCGCCGGGGATGGATTCGATGAGCTCCACCTTGAAATCCTCGCCCATGCCGCGAAAGGTCTCGATGGCCTCCTCACGCGGCACCACGGTCTTGGTGAAGGGCGCGTTGCGGGCGATGATCTCGCGCATCTTCTTTTCGATCCTGGGCAGATCCTCGGTGGTGAAGGGCTCATTGCGGAAGAAATCGTAATAGAAGCCGTTCTCGATCACCGGGCCGATGGTCACCTGGGTGCCCGGATAGAGCTCCTGGACGGCCTCGGCCATGACATGGGCGGCGTCATGGCGGATCAGCTCCAGCCCTTGCGGATCCTCGCGGGTGATGATGCGCACCGCGGCATCCTTGTCCAGCGGATCGGACAGATCGCGCAATTGTCCGTCCACCTCGATGGCCAGGGCCTTCTTGGCAAGGGATTTGGAAATGGAGGCGGCCACCTGCGCGCCGGTCGTGCCGGCCTCGTATTCGCGCCTGGAGCCATCGGGGAAGGTGAGCGTGATCATCGCATCTCTCCTGCTCAATCTCTGCCTACAAATGCAGGTAAGCCAACAAGGAATCGCCTGCGGAAGGTGCGTCCGCAAGACCTGAGAGCCTTTTGCCCCCGCCCCTTGTGTGCGTCAAGCAAAGAATTGCGATCTTGCTGCTCAGACCCTTTGCACCATGACGTGGACGACGGGTTTCTTGCCCCATTCGGTGACGGCGGCGCGGCGCACGGCGCGGCGCACGGTGTCGATGACAGCCTCGTCGACGCGGCGGCGGGCGCGGCTCATG
>JALSNA010000182.1 GCA_026987255.1 Hyphomicrobiales bacterium
GAGGATGGTTTTCAGAGAGTTGATGAATATGTCCGGTCATTTGGATTGGTCAAGAGGCCGGGAGTGCGGCAGGCAGTCCTCTTCGCAACCGGCGGACTTCGTCTTGGCGCGGGTGCCCTTGTGCGCATGTGCGGTGTGGGTGGAGCGGTATTCGGCCCAGGCTTGCCGGAGGATTTTCACCGCCGAGGAGGTAAAGAGCGCCGCCATGCCCATGGCCACGGCCAGGTCCGGCCAGGGCGTGCCGGTGAGCCAGACCAGGGCGGCGGCGGCCATGACCGCCAGGTTGCCCAGCGCATCGTTGCGCGAGCACAGCCACACCGAGCGCACATTGGCATCGCCGTCCTTGTAGGCCATCAGCAGCAGCACCGAGGTCAGGTTGGCGGCCAGGGCCAGCAGGGCGATGGCGCTCATCACCGGCGCTTGTGGCGTATTGAGGACGAAGAAACTCCAGATGGTGGAGGAGGCCACCCACAGGCCCATGAGCAAAAGCGAAACCCCCTTGACCAGGGCGGCAGTGGCGCGCACCCGCAAGCTCATGCCGATGACCGCCAGGGATATTCCATAGGTCAGGGTATCGCCGAGAAAATCCAGCGCATCGGCCTGCAGGGCGCGCGAGCCGGCCAGCGCCCCGCCGATGAGCTCGACGAGGAACATCACGCCATTGATGGCGATGACCCACCACAGGCGGCGGCGGTATGCGGCCGAGGCGCCATCGAAGCTGACATTGCCCGAACAGCCGCAGCCGGAGGATGAAGAGCACGAAGAGGACATGAACCGGACTCCTTGAGATGACCTTGCCGGATAGAGCCCTACACCCTACAATCGCTGTAGGTTCAAGCCCTTTTTTCATCGAGGATGCCAATCATGCGATATACCATCGGCGAGCTGGCCAGGGCGGCCAATACCAGGGTGCAAACCATCCGCTGGTATGAGCAAAAGGGGCTGATGCCATGCCCTGAGCGCACGCAAGGCGGGCAGCGGCGCTATGACGAGGCGGCCCTGCGGCGGCTGAAGTTCATCCGCCATGGGCGCGAGCTGGGCTTTGCGCTGGCCGACATCGCCGCCTTGCTCTCCTTGCAGGACGATCCGCAGGCGCCGTGCCGCAAGGCACACGAGATCGCCGAAAGCCAGCTGGCGGATATCCGCGGCAAGATCGCGCGCCTGCAGGCGCTGGAAAAGGAGCTGCAAAACATGCTCTGCCCGCGCCCGGACGGCACCAGCGCCACCTGCAAGGTCATCGAAGTCCTCGCCAACCACGCCCTGTGCCTGCACGGGCGGCATTGAGGTGCCAATCGGGTCATGGCTCGATAGTGCGTTTTTTATAACGAACGTGTTGTCTTTTAATCAGCACGGTGTTATGGTTTTGCTCATGCATCACACAGGGAGGAAAGATCATGAGCGACAAGGCACCGGGATTTGACACCCTGGCCATTCATGCCGGCCAGCAGCCCGATCCGGCGACGGGGGCGCGCATCACGCCCATCTACCAGACCACCGCCTATGTGTTCCGCGATTCCGAGCATGCGGCCAATCTCTTCGCCCTGAAGGAATTCGGCAATATCTATACGCGCATCATGAACCCCACCCAGGGGGCGCTGGAGGGCAAGGTGGCGGCGCTGGAGGGCGGCACGGCGGCGCTGGCGGTGGCCTCCGGGCATGCGGCCCAGCTTCTCACCTTCCATTGCCTCATGCAGCCGGGGGATCAGTTCATCGCCGCCCGCCAGCTCTATGGCGGCTCCATCAACCAGTTCAACCACTCCTTCGCCTCCTTCGGCTGGAACGTGGCCTGGGCCGATGCCGGCGATCCGGCCAGCTTCGCCGCCGCGGTGACGGAAAGGACCAAGGCCATCTACATCGAATCGGTGGCCAATCCTTCCGGCCAGATCACCGACATCGAGGCCATCGCCAAGGTGGCGGATGAGGCCGGCGTGCCGCTCATCGTCGACAACACCATGGCCACGCCCTATCTCATCCGCCCCTTCGAGCACGGGGCCAACATCGTCGTGCATTCGCTGACCAAGTTCATGGGCGGCCATGGCAACTCCATGGGCGGGGTCATCGTCGATGGCGGCAATTTCGACTGGTCCGCGGGTGGCAAATATCCGCTGCTGAGCGAGCCCAATGCCTCCTACAACGGCCTGAAGCTGCACGAGACCTTCGGCGAGATGGCCTTCGCCATTGCCGCGCGCGTCCTGGGGCTGCGCGATCTGGGCCCGGCCATCGCGCCGCAAAACGCCTTCAACATCCTCACCGGCATGGAGACGCTGGGCCTGCGCATGCAGCGCCATTGCGACAATGCCCTGAAGGTGGCGCGCTGGCTCGAAGGCGATGAGCGCGTCTCCTGGGTGCGCTATTCGGGGCTGGAGAGCAGCCCCTATTACGAGCTGCACCGCAAGTATTGCCCCAGGGGGGCGGGCGCGGTCTTCACCTTCGGGCTCAAGGGCGGCTATGACGCGGGCGTGAAGCTGGTCAATTCCGTCAAGCTCTTCTCGCACCT
The DNA here is from genome assembly GCA_026987255.1 of Hyphomicrobiales bacterium. Lineage (GTDB taxonomy): Bacteria > Pseudomonadota > Alphaproteobacteria > Rhizobiales > Aestuariivirgaceae > Thermopetrobacter. The sequence continues at coordinate 2,498 of JALSNA010000182.1, forward strand.
GGCCAATATCGGCGACACCCGCTCCTTGATCATCCATCCGGCCTCCACCACCCACAGCCAGCTCAGCGAGGAGCAGCTGCAGGCCGCCGGAGCCGGCGGCGATGTCATCCGCCTGTCCATCGGCATAGAAGACGCCGATGACCTCATTGCCGACCTGGACGCGGCCATGACGTGACAAGAAAGGCGGCCCGGACAAGCCGGTTTGCGGCGCGGCCATCATGGCAAATGCGGCATTCTGTCACATGTATATGCTCTTTTAACCGGGGAGGTGCTAGATTGATTTCAGCAGCAGACAGTGAGGCTGTCCGGTGGTGCGAAGCTTCGGAAATCTGCCGGATCGCTGCTGCTCGCCTGCCATGCCGGAAAACGGCGCATGGCCTGTATACCACGGTAAAGGGCACTCACGTTGCTTTTGCAGAAAAGGGCTCCTGTGGGGCCCTTTTCGTTTTCTGCATTCTTGCATTCGTCAGGGCTGGCGTTTGTCATCATAGTAACAGCGCTTGATGACCTGCAGAACGGTCTGGCGTTTCGCGCGTGGTAAAAAGCAGGCACGATTGTAGGCGCTGACGATTTCCATCTCCACATCCAGACCCGGCCTGTGGGATGGCCAAAGCGTATAATAGACATGGTAAGCCTGCTGCCCCCGCCGCGGATTGCGGCCGGCCACCGCAAGGTTTCTCACCCGCCGTTTATCCTGTGAAATCCAGGTTGGAAACTTTTGCCTGATCATGTTGCGGCAAAGGCGCGGAAGCTGCAGCGACAATTGGTATCTTTGGGGGCAAAAGAAGCGCTCCTGGCCGTTTTCATCCCTCAGCAATGTGCCTGCCGTTCCATGATTGCCTATGGAATAGACATGATTGCAAAACCGGATGCGGACAATCAAATCCGCTCCATCGCGCGCATGCCCTTCCAGGCGCAGACAAAACGCCTTGAGATGATCCAGATCGTAGACTTTATCTTCCACCCGGACGGGCGGATGGGAATAACCGCAACGAACCATGTTGCATTCATGCCCTGCGGAATTGCTTTTACGCAAGGAAAAATGCATTTTCCGGCAGCCTGCCAAGGCGCGCAGCGGGGCATTCGCAAGCGGGGGAAGATGGCCTATATTGGCCGCCATGCGGGATGGTGAGGGCATATGCGCGCGCATTGAAAGGGCACTGGGAGTCCGGGTG
>JALSNA010000183.1 GCA_026987255.1 Hyphomicrobiales bacterium
TTTCGTCCGCAGGCAATACCTGAAGGTATTGGCAAGGGCGAAAGGACGCTGATATGCAGCATAAATCCTGCAGATGCCGTTCAAATTTATGGGTCCTGACCCTAGAGAAAGAAAGAGATGAATCATCAATTTTTCAGGAGACGCCCCACCCCATGAACACCTTGCACGATCTGCCCGCGTGGAATCTCGGCAGCCTTTTCCCCGGTCCCGAATCGGAAGAGTTCCATGCCGCCCTCGAAAAGCTGGAAAGGGACACCGATGCCTTTGCTGCCCGCTGGCGCGGCAAGCTGGCAAAGGCCGATGGCAAGACCCTGGCGCAAGCCATCGCCGAATACGAGGCCCTCTCCGATCTGTCCGGCCGCATCGCCTCTTTCGCCTTTCTGCATTATGCCGGTGACACCCTTGAGCCTGCCCGCGCCAGTTTCTTCGGCAACGTCCAGGCGCGGCTGACGGACATTTCCTCCCGGGCGCTGTTCTTCGAGCTGGAGCTGAACCAGATCGATGACGAGACCCTGGAGGAAAGGCTCGCAACCCCCGCCCTGGCCCATTACCGCCCCTGGCTGGAGGACATCCGCAAGGAGCGCCCGCATCAGCTTGCCGAGGATCTCGAAAGACTGTTCCATGAAAAGGCCCTGACCTCGACGGCGGCCTTCAACCGGCTGTTCGACGAGACCATGGCCGCCCTGCGCTTCGATGTGGATGGCGAAAAGCTCGGCCAGGAACAGACCCTGGCGCTGCTGCAATCGGCCGATCGCGCCAAGCGTCAAAGCGCCCATGAAGCCCTGGCGAAAACCCTGGGTGACAACATCGCCCTCTTCGCGCGCATCACCAACACCCTGGCGCGCGACCGCCAGATCGAGGACACCTGGCGCAAGTTCGCCGATCCGGCCGATTTCCGCCACCTGGCCAATCGCGTCGAGCCCGAAACCGTGGCCGCCCTGACCGGAGCGGTGCGCGCCGCCTATCCGCGCCTGGCGCATCGCTATTACGCCATGAAGGCGCGCTGGCTGGGGCTTGAGAAGCTGCAAGCCTGGGACCGCAACGCGCCCTTGCCGCAAGCCGATACCGCCCCCATTCCCTGGCAGAAGGCGCGCCAGACGGTGCTCGATGCCTATCACGGCTTTCATCCGCCCATGGCCGATCTGGCCAAGGATTTCTTCGAGCGCGCCTGGATCGACGCCCAGCCGCGGCCGGGCAAGCACGGCGGCGCCTTTGCCCATCCCACCACGCCCTCGGCCAATCCCTTCGTGCTCTTGCATTATCAGGGCAAGGCGCGCGATGTCATGACCCTGGCCCACGAGCTGGGCCACGGCATTCACCAGAGGCTGGCGGCCCGCCAGGGCCCGCTCATGGCTCCCACGCCGCTGACCCTGGCCGAGACGGCCTCCGTCTTCGGCGAAATGCTCACCTTCCGCGCCCTGCTCGAAAAGGCCACGGACAAGGCCCAGCGCAAGGCCTTGCTGGCCTCCAAGGTGGAGGACATGCTCAACACCGTGGTGCGCCAGACGGCCTTTTACCTGTTCGAGCGCGGCCTGCACCAGGCGGTGCGCGAAAGGGGTGAACTGACGCCGGAGGCCATCGGTGAAATCTGGATGAAAACGCAAGCCGAAAGCCTCGGCCCGGCGATCGTCCTGGGCCCGGAATACGCCAGCCTGTGGGCCTATATTCCCCACTTCATCCACGCCCCCTTCTATGTCTATGCCTATGCCTTCGGCGATTGCCTTGTAAATGCCTTGTATGCCAGCTATCAGCGCAACCCGGATGGCTTTCAGGAGAAATACATCGCCCTGCTCGAAGCCGGCGGCTCGCGGCCCTATCACGAGCTGCTCGCCGCCTTCGGCCTCGATGCGCGCGATCCGGCCTTCTGGAACATGGGGCTTTCGGTCATCGAGGGCCTCATCGATGAGCTGCAATCACTGGAAGACTGATGGCAAGAAAACCGCCCGCGCCGGGACATGATGCCGAGGCCAACCGCCTTGGCGGCCGCCTGGCGCGCTATGCCAGGGTGGGAGCCTCCATCGGCTCGGTGGCGGCCCGCTATGGCGCGGCCCGTGTCAGTGGCCGCGCCGACCGGCGTGGCGAGGCCGAGGCCCTGCGCGCCGCCCTGGGCGGGCTGAAGGGGCCGTTGATGAAGGTGGCGCAATTGCTGGCCACGGTGCCCGACGCCCTGCCGGAGGAATATGCCACGGAGCTGGCGCAGTTGCAGTCATCCGCACCGCCCATGGGCCGGCCCTTCGTGCGCCGCCGCATGGCCGCCGAACTGGGGCCCAGCTGGCGGGACAGGTTCGAGGACTTCGATCTCGATGCCGCGGCCGCCGCCTCCCTGGGCCAGGTGCACAAGGCTAAAAGCCTCGATGGCCGCGCTCTGGCGGTCAAATTGCAATATCCCGACATGGCCTCGGCGGTGGAGGCCGACCTGGCCCAGCTGAAGGTGATCTTCGCCATTCACAAGCGCATGAACCCGGCCATCGGCACGGAGGAGATTCTCGCCGAAATCTCCGAACGCCTGCGCGAGGAGCTCGACTATGGCCGCGAGCTGAAGCACATGCGGCTCTATGGCCACATGCTGGCGGACAACCCGCAGGTGCGCACCCCGCAGCCGCTGGCCGAACTGTCCACCTCGCGCCTGCTGACCATGACATGGCTGGAGGGGCGCGGCCTGATGGACTACAGGCAAGCGCCACAGGAGATCCGCAACCGCATTTCCGAGGCCCTGTTCCGCGCCTGGTGGGAGCCCTTCTATTCCTATGCCGTCATCCACGGCGATCCGCACCTGGGCAACTATTCCGCCTGGGAACGGGAGCCGGGCGAACCGGGCGGGCTCAATCTCATCGACTTTGGCTGCGTGCGCATCTTTCCGCCGCGCTTCGTCTCCGGCGTGGTGGAGCTCTATCACGGCCTGCGCGAGAACGATTTCGAGCGCACCGCCCATGCCTATGACATCTGGGGCTTTCGCGGCCTGACCCGCGAGCTGATCGAAATCCTCAACATCTGGGCCGCCTTCATCTATGGCCCCATCCTCCATGACCGGGTGCGCACCGTCGCCGATGGCGTCAACCCGGCTCAATATGGCCGCAAGGAGGCCTGGCGCGTCCACAAGGCGCTGAAGGAAAAAGGCCCGGTCACCGTGCCGCGCGAGTTCGTCTTCATGGACCGCGCCGCCATCGGCCTGGGCGGCGTCTTCATCCATCTGAACGCGAAACTCAATTTCCACCGCCTGTTCCTCTCGGCCCTGGAAAAATATCCCGCCGAATCCCTGGCCAGAAGACAACAAGAGGCGCTCGCAAGGGCCGGCCTCGCCAGCCCCTGACTCCCATTCCGTACCACCTTGGTCTAAGGCCAAGTCCATTGCCCATTTGCGGCGCAACGGATAGATTCGCAAGCCAGAGGATCACTCGTTTTCATCGCGGAGAAAATCATGGCCTACAAGGATCTGCTGGTGCATCTGGACAGCTGCAGCGGCTGCAACGACAGGATCGAGGCGGCCGTCGCCCTGGCCAAGCGCAACGAAGCGCGGCTGAAGGGCGTGGCCCTGGCGCTGAAATCCTCCATCTCCACCTATCTGGGCATCGACATCCCCTCTTCGCTCACCGACGCCCAGCAGGAGCTGGTGCGCAAGGCGGCCGAAGATTCGGTGGCCCGGTTCGAAGCAGCCGCAAAGCAGGC
>JALSNA010000184.1 GCA_026987255.1 Hyphomicrobiales bacterium
GCGCCGCCCTGCTCGGCCAGAACCTTGGTGATCGCCGCCGTCAGCGTCGTCTTGCCATGGTCAACGTGACCGATGGTGCCGATGTTCGCATGCGGCTTCGTGCGTTCAAACTTTTCTTTCGCCATTGTCTCGTCTCCGTAACTTTTGGCCCGTTATCGCCAGTCAGGCGAGGTTTGCCTTGATCTCATCCGCCACGTTCTTGGGAACCGGCGCATAATGGTCGAATGTCATGGTGAAGTTGGCCCGCCCCTGCGACTGCGAGCGCAGGGTGTCCACATAGCCGAACATGTTGGCCAGGGGCACCATGGCGTTGACGATCTGCGCATTGCCGCGCGCCTCGGTGCCCATGATCTGGCCACGGCGCGAGTTCAGATCGCCGATGATGCCGCCGACATATTCCTCCGGCGTGGTCACCTCCACCTTCATGATCGGCTCCAGCAGCTGCGCACCGGCCTTCTGCAGGGCCTCGCGCATGGCCGAACGGCCGGCGATCTCGAAGGCCACCGCCGAGGAGTCCACCTCGTGATAGGCGCCATCGGTCAGCGTCGCCTTGACATCCACCACCGGGAAACCGGCGACCACGCCAGCGCCCATGACCGACTGGATGCCCTTGTCCACCGCCGGAATGTATTCCTTCGGCACATTGCCACCCACCACGGTGCTCTCGAATTCGTAGCCCGCGCCCTGCTCGTTGGGCTCGATGGTGATCTTCACCCGCGCGAACTGGCCGGATCCGCCGGTCTGCTTCTTGTGGGTGTAGTCCACCTCGGCCTTTCTGGTGATGGTTTCACGGTAGGCCACCTGCGGCGCGCCGACCTGCACCTCGATGTTGTGCGGCGGGCGCTTGAGGATGTCCACCTTGATGTCCAGATGCAGCTCGCCCATTCCGGAAATGATGGTCTGGCCCGAATCCTCGTCGGTGTAGACATGGAAGGAGGGATCCTCCTTGGCCATTTTCTGCAGCGCGATGGAGAGCTTTTCCTGATCGCCCTTGGTGGCCGGCTCGATGGCCTTCTCGATCACCGGCTCGGGGAATTCCATCTTCTCCAGGATCACCGGCTTGGAGACATCGCACAGGGTGTCGCCCGTGTGGGTGTTCTTCAGACCGACCAGCGCCACGATATCGCCGGCAAAGGCCTCGTCCAGCTCCTCGCGGTCATCGGCGTGCATGAGCACCATGCGCCCCACCCGCTCGGTCTTGCCGGTGGTGGCATTGAGCACCGTGGTGCCCTTCTTCACCTTGCCCGAATAGATGCGCGAGAAGGTCAAGGTGCCATAGGGGTCATCCATGATCTTGAACGCCAGCATGGCCAGCGGCTCGTCATCGGAGGGCTTGCGCACCACCTCCTCTTCCGTCTTGTAGTCGATGCCCTTGATCGGCGGCACGTCCACCGGCGAAGGCAGATAGGCCACCACGGCATCGAGCAGCGGCTGCACGCCCTTGTTCTTGAAGGCCGAGCCGCACAGGACGGGGAAGAAGTCGTTGTTCAAGGTGCCCTGGCGCAGCAGCTTGTGGATGGTCTCCTCGGAGATCTCGTCGCCGTTCAGGTAGGCGTCCATGGCCTCCTCGTCGATCTCGACGATGGATTCGATCATCTCCATGCGCGCCGCCTCGGCAGCCTCGGCCAGATCAGCAGGGATCTCTTCCTCGTGGAATTTCGCGCCCAGGGTATCCTCGTCCCACACGATGGCCTTCATCTTGATCAGATCGACCACGCCACGGAAGGAATCCTCCGCCCCGATGGGCAGCTGGATGGCCACCGGGGTGGCCCCCAGACGGGTCTTGATGTCGCTGATGCAGCGCTCGAAATCGGCGCCGATCTTGTCCATCTTGTTGGCAAAGACGATGCGCGGCACGGAATACTTGTCGCCCTGGCGCCACACGGTCTCGGTCTGCGGCTCCACGCCGGCATTGGCGTCAAGCACCGTCACCGCGCCATCAAGCACGCGCAAGGAGCGCTCCACCTCGATGGTGAAGTCCACGTGGCCGGGGGTGTCGATGATGTTCAGCCGCTTGCCTTCCCACACCGTGGTGGTGGCGGCGGACTGGATGGTGATGCCGCGCTCCTGCTCCTGCTCCATGAAGTCCATGGTGGCGGCGCCATCGTGCACCTCGCCGATCTTGTGGCTCTTGCCGGTGTAATAGAGGATGCGCTCGGTCACCGTGGTCTTGCCGGCGTCGATGTGCGCCATGATACCGAAATTCCGGTAATCCTCGATCTTGTACTTGCGGGGCATGATCTTGCTCCGGATCCCTGTTCCTGAAATTACCAGCGGTAATGCGAGAAGGCGCGGTTGGCCTCGGCCATGCGGTGCGTATCCTCGCGCTTCTTGACGGCGGCGCCGCGATTGTTGGCGGCATCCATGAGCTCGCCGGAGAGACGCTCCACCATGGTGTTCTCGTTGCGCCCGCGGGCGGCGGCGATCATCCAGCGGATGGCCAGGGCCTGGCGGCGCGAGGGACGCACCTCCACCGGCACCTGATAGGTGGCGCCACCGACGCGGCGGGAGCGCACCTCGACCTGCGGCATGACGTTCTCCAGCGCCTGATGGAACATGGCCAGCGGATCCTGACGGGTCTTCTCCTCCATGCGCTCCAGCGCGCCATAAACGATGCGCTCGGCGACCGACTTCTTGCCGTCGATCATCAGGCAGTTCATGAACTTCGACAGAACCAGATCGCCAAACTTGGGATCGGGATTGATTTCGCGTTTCTCAGCGCGGTGACGACGGGACATGGATTGACTTCCCTATCAAATGCAAAACGGTTACTTCGGGCGCTTGGCGCCATATTTGGAGCGGCGCTGCCTGCGGCCATCGACGCCCTGGGTATCGAGCACGCCGCGAATGACGTGATAGCGCACACCGGGCAGATCCTTGACACGGCCGCCGCGGATCATGACCACCGAGTGTTCCTGCAGGTTGTGCCCCTCGCCGGGAATGTAGCTGGTGACCTCGAAGCCGTTGGTCAGCCGCACGCGCGCCACCTTGCGCAGCGCCGAGTTGGGCTTCTTCGGCGTCGTGGTGTAGACGCGGGTGCACACACCGCGCTTTTGCGGACAGGCCTGCAGGGCAGGCACCTTGTTGCGCTTCACCGGGGCTTTCCTCGGCTTGCGGATTAGCTGGTTGATCGTCGGCATGTCGGCTCTGTATCCGTTACCAAAATCCTGTGGGCCGCATGGAATGCGCCTGTGCCGGATGGCGCAAGCGCATAAATACAAAGATACCGGACACACGGCCCTGCCCATGCCCGGATCTTCAAGAATCAGAGGACCTCAAATGGTCACGCCAAATGAGGTCGTGTCATCAATTCTTGCTCTGTTTGTCCCTGTAGCCAGCGTCTAGTGCGAAAGCGAACCTACGGCCTGTCTCTCAGGAACGGGCTAGACATATAGCCCTCATCTGGCCCCGTCAACCCCAAAAATGCCCCATCTGGCGCAAATCACGCCAGCACAGCCCAGCCACATTATTAATATGGCACACGCCCGTGAACTGTCCCGGAATTAACCATCTTTCGCCCCCTTGCAGGCATGATTTGCGCCCCGCATTGCCCGAATCTCGCCCAAAGGCCGCCATTTGCGCTTGGCATGGTCCGTGCATCAACCATGCGGGGCACGGGCTTTACGGACGGGACGGGCCGGTTGCGGCCTGCCTCAAATGGGACAAGCAATGACAAAGAGGGAGAATCATGAGCAATCCGGTTGAAAAATGGTGGCATGAGCTCAATTGCTGGGATGCGCGCGCCGCCATATCCTTTTATGGCCGCACCCTGAACTGGCAGTTCGACGACATCCAGCTGAAGGATGGCAGCTCCTATTGGGTGGCGCGCAAAAGCGGCCGGCCCGTATGCGGCCTTTATGAACTGCAAAAGCCCCGCCACCAGGGCATCCCCGCCCACTGGATGACCTACATGACCGTCACCGACATGGATGTCGCCGTGCGCGCCTCGGCCTTCGCCGGTGGCGCCGTCTCGCGCCCGCCGCTGCGGGTGCCCGGCCTGGGCAAGCTGGCCATCGTCACCGATGCCGCCGGGGCGCTCATCGGCCTGATCGAGCCCGAAGCGCCGCACCCGCTGGCCGTCATGCCGCTCGCCAGGGATGCCGGTCCGCGCGGCCACCGCCTGGCGGCGCACTGACATTCCCCCTGCGTTTCATTCATCCCCACGGGCCGGAAGCGCTCCGCGGCGTTTTCGGCCCCTTTGGGCATCTCCATTGACTGTCTGAAGACCATCCTCGCTCCCTGCCAACCACCCGCAGCATCCCATGATTGGGGTGGATGGCAGGGAGAAAGGATGGACGCGCAAGCGTTTTTTTGAAGATTCCCCTTCGGCAGCGCGCGCCGGACAGGCCTCAGCTGTTGATATACTGGCGCATCTGTTCGGCCTCGAAGAGAATCTCCTCGATGCGCTGCTTGACCACGTCGCCGATGGAGACGATGCCGGCCAGCCTGCCCTCTTCCAGCACCGGCAGATGGCGCACATGCTCGCGCGTCATGATGGCCATGAGGGTATCGGTGGAATCATCGGGGGAACAGGTCAGCATCTTGCGGGTCATGTAATCGCGCGCCGGACGGCTGGCCGCCGCATCCGCGGCATCGGCCATGGCGCGCACGATGTCGCGCTCCGAAATGATACCGGCCAGTTCGCCATCCTCCAGAAGCACGATGGTGCCGATGCCCTTCTCGCGCAGCAGCCTGGCGATCTCCACCACGCTCAAATCACTGCTGGCGGTGGCCACATCCGTGCCTTTCCGTTTCAGAATCGTCCTGACATCCATGCAAGGTTCCTTGTCTGCTTATGGCTGCAAGGGATCATTCCCTTGTTATCCACTATAACATCAAGGCCGCCTCATGGCCACCGCGCCGCGGCCGGGATCGAACAGGCCTAGCAGCAAAAGCCCGGCCAGGAAGCCGCCCGTATGGGCCTCCCAGGCAATGGTCTGCGTCTGTCCGCCCGCGCCGATGCCCAGCAGGCCGAAGATCAGGTTGATGCCCATCCAGATGAGAATGAAGGTGCGCGGGCGCGCCAGAAGCAGGCTTTGGCGGATCGTCAGCGGGCGGATGCGCGACAGATCGCGGCGCAATCCGGCGGCCAGCGAGGCATTGCCGGCGAAGATGAGCCGGATGGAGGCGCCCATGAGACCGGAAATGGCCCCCGATGCGCCCACCAGCAGGGTCTCATCCGCCCAGTGAAAAGGCAGAAAGAACAATGCCCCCGCAGCCGCGCACAGCAAGGAGAGCAGAACAAAGCGCACCGCCCCCAGGCGGCGGGCCACCGGCGCGCCAAAGGCCAGCAGCCACAAGGAGTTGATCAGCAGATGCTGCCATCCGGCATGGAGGAACATGTGGGTAAAGGGCCCGCCCGCCCAGGCCGCCAGACCGCCGGGCAATTGCGCCGCCATGTCCAGCGGCATGGCATAGCGCAAGGGCAGAAAGGCCAAGGATATGACCAGCCTTTGCGCCTGCAGGGGCGGCAGGTTGTCCTGCGCCAGCTGGAAGAGGACGAATATGGCAATGACAACGAGAAGGATCACTGGCGCATTGAAGGCCGGCGCAGACTCCTGACTCCCGGCCTCAGGCGGCCCTTGCTCTGCCTCTTCCTGCCCTGCCGCCTCGTTTTTCATCCGCTCTTTCCTCCTTGCCAGCAATCACCGGCGCCTCTGTCTGTGCAAAACACACACGCTCTGCTTGAAGGCGGCCCGCTGGCATGTTTCATGCACCACAGGGAGTTCAGAAAGCGCCGCACTCCGGCCTGATACTGTTTTGGCACGATTGTCCGCTGCGGGAAAGCACTCACATGAGCAATGTCACGAAATTGCACATTCAAGGCACGCAGGCCTGCCCCTTGCGCCATTCCGGCAACCGCGTCCTGCTCGATCATTGGCAGGATCTGCGCAAGGACAACGCCGCCCCGGACAAGCGTCAGCTGAATCTGCGTCTCTTGTCGGCTCTTTTGCCCATGATCGGCCTCATCGCGCACGATCCGCGCACAAATGCCCTGGTCTGGCGGCTGGCCGGCTCTGGCTTGTGCCGCTTGTGGGGCCATGAACTGACCGGCGCGCCAGCCTTTGAAAACTGGCCGCAATTCGAGCGCATGACCTTGTTGCGCGTCACCGGTGCAGCCTTGCGCACTGCCCAGCCCTTCGCCGCCCGCCTGAAACTTCTCGATGCCGGTTACGGCCCCGATCTGGAAGCCGAATGCCTGGGGCTCCCTCTCAAGGACAATCGGACCCCCATGGCGCTGATCTCCATGCCCCTTTTCCGCTCCCAGGCGGAAATATCCCTCCACCACCCAGGCGGTGTGGAGCTGCAAAGCCTGCGCATCCTGTCCCCGGCTGTTGCGCAGCCTGAACCGGCAGCACCATCGCCCGGCCATGTGCATGGCCCGCTGCGCGTAATCCCCGGCGGCCGCAAATAAGCCTCCGGCAAGCCCCGGCCACCGCCCAATCAGCGCATCACGGGCAGCGCCGCCCTGTCACCCTTTTTCAGCCCCAGCCTGCGCGCCTCCCCGGCGGCGATCTCCAGCACCGCACGCACCGGACGGCCCGCGCTGACCGGCGTCAGATCCCCCGGCCTGGCGTTTTCATGGATATGGACGATGATGCCGCCAGAGTCGAAAAACACCATGTCCAGCGGCATGCGGGTGTTTTTCATCCACAGGGCCGCCATGCTGGGCCGGCGCCACAACAGCAGCATCCCCTGCCCTCTCGGCAAACGCTGGCGGAACATCAGCCCGCGCATGCGCAGCTCCCTGGTGTCCGCCACCTCCACCCTGAGGGTCAAAAGGCGCCCCGAACTGTAGATCATCAAGGGCAGGAAGCGCGCCACTCCCAGCGCCCGGGCGCGCCGCACCTGCGCCATCCCCGCAAGCATGAACAGCAGCACGGCGCGGCGGCTCGTTTTCGCCAATAGGAACATCTGCGCACCCGGACAATGAAAGGCAAAGGGGCCAGCGAAAGCCCCTTCCGCTCACGCGGCGATCAATGATCGAGCGGCAATCCGTTGTCAAGCCGCAGCCGTACCTCGGCCGCCATCCGCCCCTTGGGGCCGTGCCCATAGCGCACGAAGACCTTCTGGCCCGGCATGAGCTCGCCAACGGCCGTCTTGCGCAACACCTCCATGTGCACGAAAATGTCCTGGCTGTCATCGCCGAGGGTGAGAAAGCCGAAACCGCGGGTGCGGTTGAACCACTTGACCGTGGCCTCCAGCCAGCCGGTCTCCGGCCTGATGTCCACATGGGTGCGCGCCGGGCGCTCCGCCGGGCGCACCGCCGTGGAGGCATCCATGCTCACCACCCTCAGCGCCTGATAGCCCTTCTGGCGCTTGACCACGTCACAGACGATCTTGGTGCCCTCCAGCGGCGCCTCGAACCCATCGCTCTTCAGGCAGCTCAGATGCAAGAGCACATCGGGCATGCCATTGTTGGGAATGACGAAGCCATAGCCGCGCGCCACATCGAACCACTTCACGAACCCGGTCACCTGATAGACCTCTATGCCCGGATCCGGCGGCGGATCCTTGATGACCTTGTAATGTGGTTGTTCCGTTTTATGAGAATTGTCCCCCGGCATACCACCGCACCTCATCCAAACTGCATAAACCGCACCGTCGCCGGAATCACCTTCCGGCAAGGCTTTGCCGATATTGAGCCATCAAGACGGCTTTGTATAGGCTTCCACTATGGCATTGTGGATATATGCCCCTGCCAAACCTCCGCCAAAGTCTTGAAATTTTTCATCAACTTGTTGAATTGATTGAAACAATCAGAACACTGACAGGATTTCATGTTTTCCGGAAGCAATCCATTGCTGCCAATGGCGCAAAGCGGACACGAGCTCGCCCAATGGTTGCAAGGCGGTTTTGCCCCCCGGGTGATTCGTTTACAAAAGCCCCAGATCGCCCAGCGCGCGGCGCATGCTGTCGGGCATCTCCGCCGCCTGGCTGCCCGCATCCAGATCGGGCGGCGCATCCTGCGGCTTGAAATAGCGCCAGCCCTGAAACGGCCTGTGTGGACGCGGCGCGACCATCACCAGCTGCGGATCGAGCTCGATCCGGCAGCGGCGCACCCCATCAGCAGCCACGAAGGGCTCAATGCCGAGAATGCGCTGGCGCACCGTGATCATTCCGGCCATGATCCAGTAGAGCGAGCCGCCATCGAGGATTTCCGCCGCCCGGCGCGGCGTCATGCGGGTGATGTGGGCATTGCCTCCGGTGCGCGCCAGACGCTCGTGCTGAAAGCGCGCCAGATGGGCGATCTCCGTCACCCCCACGCACAGTTTCAGCATGTGCAGCATCTTATGCCTGCTCCTCGCGCGCCCTGCGCGCCGCCTCCTTCTCGCGCCCCTTGCGGGTCACGAATCCGGCGAACCACCAGATGGCCACCGACATGAGAAAGACCGTGGCGATGGCCAGTTTCTCCTGCCAGATATAGGATGGCCCGCCATTGTCCCCGGCGGACGAGGCCTGATACATCACCAGTCCCATGGTCAGCCACACCAGCACCGAAAAGATCTTCATGATCAGCGCCAGCATGTCGAACAGCGTCTTTTCGGGCTTGTCCGCCATCATTTCCACCATTGTGCCGGGGCAAGATCGAGCCCCGCCGCCTCTTCGATATGGGCCGCCGTCTTCAGCAGGGTTTCTTCGTCAAACGGCCTGCCGATCAGTTGCAGCCCCAGGGGCAGCCCTTCGCCGGAGAACCCGGCGGGCACCGAAATTCCCGGCAGCCCGGCCATGTTGACGGTCACCGTGAAGATGTCATTGAGATACATCTGCAAGGGGTCGTCCGTCATCGCCCCGCGCGCAAAGGCCGCCGAGGGCGTCGCCGGCGTGAGCAGCACGTCCACCGCCTCGAAGGCGGCATCGAAATCGCGCTTGATCAGGGCGCGCACCTTCTGCGCCTTCAGGTAATAGGCGTCATAATAGCCCGCCGAGAGCACATAGGTGCCGATCATCACCCGCCGGCGCACCTCCGCGCCGAAGCCCTCCGCACGGGTGTTCTCGTACATTTCGGTAATGTCCTTGCCATCCACCCTCAGCCCGTAGCGCACCCCGTCATAACGCGCCAGGTTGGAGGAGGCCTCCGCCGGGGCGACGATGTAATAGGCCGCCAGGGCATATCTGGTATGCGGCAGGGAGACTTCGACGATCTGCGCTCCGCGCTCCTTCAGCCATGCCGCGCCGCGCTCCCACAGCGCCGTGATCTCGTCCGCCATGCCATCGGCGCGGTATTCCTTCGGAATGCCCACCTTCAAGCCCGTCAGATCGCCGCCCAGGGCGGCCTCGAAGTCCGGCACCGGCACATTGGCCGAGGTGGTATCCTTCTCGTCGTGCCCGGCCATGGAGGTCAGCATCATGGCCGCATCGCGCACCGTGCGGGTGATCGGCCCGGCCTGGTCCAGCGACGAGGCGAAGGCCACGATTCCCCAGCGCGAGCAGCGCCCGTAGGTGGGCTTGATGCCCACCGTGCCGGTGAAGGCCGCCGGCTGGCGGATGGAGCCGCCGGTATCGGTGGCCGTGGCCGCCGCGCACAACCTTGCCGCCACCGCCGCCGCCGAGCCGCCAGAGGAGCCGCCGGGCACCAGGATTTCGTCCGATCCGGACACCTTCCACGGATTGGCCACCGGCCCGTACCAGGAGGTCTCGTTGGACGATCCCATGGCGAACTCGTCCATGTTCAGCTTGCCCAGCATCACCGCCCCGTCGTTCCACAGATTGGCGGTGACGGTGGATTCGTAGCGCGGCTTGAAGCCGTCCAGGATATGGCTGCATGCCTGGGTGTGCACATCACGGGTGGCATAGAGATCCTTCACCCCGATGGGCAGCCCCTCCAGGGGGCGCGCCTCGCCACGGGCGATGCGCTCATCACTGTCCTTGGCCATCTTCAGGGCGATGTCCGGCGTCTCCGCCACATAGGCATTGAGCGCCCTGCCCGCGCTCATGGCGTCCAGATAGGCCTCCGTCAGCTCATGGGCGCTGAACTCCTTCGCCGCCAGCCCGTCGCGGGCCTGCGCCAGTGTCAGCTTGGTCAAATCCGTCATCTGAAAAGATCCATGAAATGCCTGAAATTTCCAACCCGGCGGCGGGTTTATTCGACAACCTTGGGCACGGCGAAGAAATTGCCCTCGCGGCGTGGCGCATTGGCCAGAACGTCATCGGGGCAAAAACCGTCGGTGACCACATCATCGCGCTTTTTCATCTCCATCTGCTCCACCGAGGTCATGGGCTCCACACCTTCGGTATCCACCTCGTTGAGCATCTCGATCCAGTTCAGGATGGAAGACAGCTCGCCGGCCAGCTGATCCAGCTCCTCCTCCTTCACCCGGATGCGCGCCAGCGTGGCGATGCGGCGAACGGTATCACGATCCACGGACATGAGGCTTTGATCTCCCGGACAATCCAGCTTGATGATTGCAAGCGTGATACACGCCAGCCGCCATGAAAGCAACCGCGCAAATGCCCCATGACGCAAGCCGCGGGGAGTCTCCAAAAACGCTTGCGTGTCCATCCTCATCCCCTTGCCTGCCACCCCGACCATGGAACACTGCGGGCGGTTGGCAGGGGATGAGAATGGGCTTTCAGGCAGTTGATGGAGATGCCCGCCGGACTTGCCTTTTGTCCCGCCGGGTCTTCAGGCGATGGTCACGCTCTCGCCCGGCGACATGACGCGCACCTGGTTGGCATGGGCGCCCATCTCCTTCAGGAAGGCATCGGGCGTCTGGGCGATGATCGGGAAACTCCCCCAGTGCATCGGGATGACCACGTCGAAATTGAAATATTTCCGGCACGCCAGAGCCGCCGTATGCGCCCCCATGGTGAAGCGGTCGCCTATGGGAATGAGCCCGACCCGCGGCTCGTAAAGCTCCTCGATGAGCCGCATGTCGGAAAACAGCCCCGTGTCCCCGGCGTGATAGACCACCCGGTCACCATTGTGCGGCAGGATCACCGCCCCGTTGGCCGGGCCCAGATCATGGCCATCCAGCGACGATGAATGCAGCGCCTGCGTCAGCGCCACGTCGAACCCGTCAAGCGCAATGCGCCCGCCGGTGTTCATCGGCTCCATCTTCTCCAGCCCCAGATACATGCAGATCTCGAAGGAGGAGATCAGCACCGCCCCGGTGCTTTCGCAGATCGCCTTGGCATCGCCGATGTGATCGGCATGGCCATGGGTGACGACCACGTGCGTGGCCCCCTTGGCCGCCTCCTCCACGGAGCCCTCCCAGGAGGGATTTTCCGACAGATAGGGGTCGATCATGATGACGGCATGGCCCGTCTCGAGGCGAAAGGCCGAATGTCCGAACCAGGTGAGTTTCATGGCATCTGTCCTCCCTTGACGCGAAAAAAGGTCCACCACCATCAATATTCGCCTTTCGCGCGCCCGTTTCAATGGCTATTGAGTCCCCATGAGCACACCATCGCACATCATCACCGCCGAAGAACTGGCCGCCCGCATCCGCCCCGGACAGCGCCTGATCGGTCTCGATCTGGGCGAAAAGACCATTGGCGTGGCCCTCTCCGACGCCCTGCTGATGACCGCCACCCCATGGACAACCATCCGCCGCGGCAAATTCACCCCGGATGCCCAACGGCTCATCGGGCTGGCTAAAGAGGAGAACGCCGCCGCCTTCATCCTCGGCCTGCCGGTGAACATGGACGGCTCATCGGGCCCGCGCGTTCAGGCCACCTGCGCCTTTGCGCGCAACATGGGGCGGCTGACGGACATCCCCCTGGTGCTGTGGGATGAAAGGCTCTCCACCGCCGGCGTCGAGCGCACCTTGATCGAGGCCGATGTCTCGCGCGCCAGACGCGCCAAGGTGGTGGACAAACTCGCCGCCAGCTGGATCCTGCAAGGCTTCCTCGATCACCTGAAGGCGCGCCCCGGGCCCGGCGGCCACAAGGAGCAGACCTGACCCCGCGCATTTCACCCTCGTCCATCATGCGAACCACACCGCGAAGGATCCACGCATGACCTCCGCCCTTTCCTCCCTGATCCCCGTCTTCCTGCTCATCGCGCTGGGATTCGGCCTGCGCAAGATCGGCTTTCTGCCTGCCGAACAGTGGCGCGGCATCGAGCTGATGTGCTACTGGCTGCTCTTTCCGGCCATGCTGATCCTCACATTGGCGCGCGCCGAGCTGGCCTTTTCCGCCATGATCCCCTTCGTGCTCACCCTGGTGGCCATGATCGTTCTCATGACCTTGCTCATGTGGCTGCTGCGCACCCCCCTGCAGGCCTGGCTGGGAGTGGACGGGCCGGCCTATACCTCCATCTTCCAGACCGTCACCCGCTGGAACGGCTTTGTCGCCTTCGCCATCGTCGACAAGCTCTACGGCCATGACGGGCTGGCCATCCTGGCCATCGCCTTTGCCATCATGGTGCCCTATCTCAACGTGGTGAACATCCTGGTGCTGGTGGCCTATACCGGCAAGACCCGCGCCACCCCCGCCCTGGTGGGCCGCGCCCTTTTGCGCAATCCGCTGCTGTGGGCCATTTTCACCGGCCTGATGCTCAAGGCCGCGCATATCACCCTGCCCGCCCCCGTCCTGACCACCCTGGAGCTTTTGGGCCGCGGCGCCCTGGGCATCACCCTGCTGGCCCTGGGCGCCGGGCTGAGCTGGCGCGCCCTGCACAGCGCGGGCAAGGCGGTGGGCGCAACCATCGTCTTGCGCCTTGTCGTCTCGCCGCTGGTGGCGGCGGCCTGCGCCTTCGTCTTTCATCTTTCCGGCCCGGCCCTGGTCATCGCCATTCTCGCCGCCGGCGTGCCCACCGCCGTCAATGGCTATGTGCTGGCCCGCGCCATGGGCGGCGATGCCGATCTTTATGCCGCCGCCTCCACCGCCCAGGTGCTGGCCTCCTTCATCACCCTGCCGGTGCTCATCACCCTGGCCATGAGGTTTGCCTGAAAGCCATGAGCGACATGCCAAAAGCCCTGCCAGAATCCATGACCGCCATCGCCATCACCCGCCCCGGCGGACCTGAAGTGCTCACCCCCATCGAAAAGCCCCTGCCCATCCCCGGCCAAGGCGAGGTGCTCATCAAGGTGGCCGCGGCGGGCATCAACTATCCCGACATCCTGCAACGGGAAGGCCGCTATCCGCCGCCGCAGGGCGCGCCACGGGAACCGGGCCTGGAAGTGGCCGGAACCGTGGTGGCCACCGGCCCCGGGGCGCAAAGGTGGCAAAAGGGCGATGCCGTCTGCGCCCTCGTCCCCGGAGGCGGCTATGCGCAATATTGCGCCGCACCAGCCGCCAACTGCCTGCCTGTCCCCGAGGGCCTGGGCATGGTGGAGGCGGCCAGCCTGCCGGAGACCTTCTTCACCGTGTGGACAAA
Organism: Hyphomicrobiales bacterium; assembly: GCA_026987255.1. GTDB lineage: Bacteria > Pseudomonadota > Alphaproteobacteria > Rhizobiales > Aestuariivirgaceae > Thermopetrobacter. Next base: position 13,325 of record JALSNA010000184.1, read on the forward strand.
CGTGGTGGAACGCGGCCATCTCAAGGCCGGCCAGAGCTTCCTCGTCCATGGTGGCGCAGGCGGCATAGGCACCGCCGCCATCCAGATCGCCTCCGCCTTGGGCGCAAAGGTATTCGCCACCGCCGGCTCGCAGGCCCATTGCCAGTTGTGCGAAAGGCTCGGTGCCGCCCATGCCGTCAATTACCGCAAGGACGATTTCGTGCCGGTTTTGAAAGAAAAAACAGGCGGCAAGGGCGTCAACCTGATTCTCGATATCATCGGCGGCGATTACATCCAGAAGAACATCGAACTGGCGGCCCGCGACGGCATCATCGTCAACATCAACTACCAGAAGGGATCAAGGGTGCAGGTGGACTTCCTGCCCCTCATGCTCAAGCGCCTGACCCTCACCGGCTCCACCCTGCGCGCCCGCCCGGTGGCCGAAAAGGCGGCCATCGCATGGTCTTTGGAATCGCTCATCTGGCCACATCTGGAAAGCGGCCGCATCCGCCCGGTGATCGATTCCACCTTCCCCCTCACCGCCGCCGCCAAGGCGCACGAAAAGCTCCAATCCCCCCACATGGGCAAGATCGTTTTGACCGCCGATGCCATCTGATGCCTCGCTGGTCTGAAGACCCTTCGCCCACATTCACAAGATAACTTCTACGCTCCTGCAAAC
>JALSNA010000185.1 GCA_026987255.1 Hyphomicrobiales bacterium
CGGCCCTGTGACCTGCCCGGTATGGAGCCTTTTTCCAGTTGCCAACGCGTTTGCCGCTCCTGTGGCGCCTGCGCACCCGCTCTTTCGCTGCCTGCGCCGCACCGGCCTCCACCGGCACCGGAACAAAGGCCGCCACCGCGGCCATCAGCGCAATGGTAATCTTGTCTTTCATCCGTTTCCTCCCTTTCATGCTGTCGCTCATCATGCTGTCGCTCGATCTCATGCCCGCAACCGCGAGCCGGTGCAAAGATTGCCCCGTGCGGCATGAAACCGGCCTGAACCTTCCGTTCAGGTCCTGTTCAGACTGCTTCGCCAAAGGCCCGGATCACGAATGAATGGCCCGCCCGGCCACCGCCAGGGCCGCTTCCCTGACGGCTTCCGACAAGGTGGGATGGGCATGGCAGGTGCGCGCCAGGTCTTCCGCCGAGCCGCCGAACTCCATGAGCACGGCGATTTCGTGGATCATCTCCCCGGCCATGGGCCCCAGGATGTGCGCCCCCAGCACCCGGTCGGTTTTCGCATCGGCGAGGATTTTCACCAGTCCGGCCGTCTCGTTCATCGCCTTGGCGCGGCCATTGGCCATGAAGTTGAACTTGCCAACCACATGATCCACTCCGGCCGCCTTGAGCTCCTCTTCCGTCTTGCCCACCGAGGCCGCCTCCGGCGTCGTGTAGACCACCGCCGGAATGATGTCGTGATTGACCTCTCCAGGCAGCCCGCCGAGGATTTCGGCCACCGCCACCCCCTCTTCCTCCGCCTTGTGGGCCAGCATCGGCCCGGCGATGACATCGCCGATGGCATAGATGCCCGCAATCTTGGTCTCGAAACTCTCATCCACCGGGATGCGCCCGCGCTCATCCGTCTCAAGGCCGATATCGGCCAGCCCCAGCCCCTGGGTGTAGGGCACCCGGCCAATGGCCACCAGCGCCTTTTGCGCCTTGATGGTCTGGCCCTTGCCACCGCCGGCGGGCTCCACGCTGAGCGTCACCGAGCGCTGGGTGGTCTTTGCCTGCGTGACCTTGGTCCCCAGATGAAAGGCCATGCCCTGCTTCTTCAGCTCCCGGTGCAGCACCTTGGCGATCTCGCCATCCATGCCCGGCAATATGCGGTCGAGATATTCGATGACCGTCACCTCGGCCCCCAGCCTGCGCCACACCGAGCCCAGCTCCAGCCCGATGACGCCTGCCCCGATCACCACCAGGGATTTCGGCACCGTCCCCAGGGCCAGCGCCCCGGTCGAGCTCAGGATCGTCTTTTCATCCACCTCCAGGAACGGCAGGGCCGCCGAATCGGAGCCCGTGGCGATGACGATGGCCTGCGCCTCCAGCTCCACCGGCGCGCCGTCGGACGGCATGACCTGCACCCGCCCGGCCTCCACAATGCGCCCGGTGCCGATGAAGGAGGCGATCTTGTTCTTCTTGAACAGGAAGGCGATGCCCCTGGTGTTGGCCTCCACCACCTTGTCCTTGTAGGCCTGCATGGCCGCCACGTCGATTTTCGGCTTGCAGCCGCAAATGCCCATCGCGGCAAAGCCGTGCGCCGCCTCGGCGAAGCGCTCCGAGACATGCAAAAGCGCCTTTGAGGGAATGCAGCCTATGTTCAGACAGGTGCCGCCGAAGCTGGAACGCTTCTCCACCACCGCCACCTTCAGCCCCAGCTGGGCGGCGCGAATGGCGCAGACATAGCCGCCAGGGCCGGACCCGATTACCACGAGATCGAATTGTTCAGCCATCTTTCCGGCTCCATTTCATCGGCAGGGCTCCTGCCTGTTCACGGGCAGCACCCTGCCCTGACATCACAAATCCAGGATCAGCCGCTTGGGATCCTCCAGGAACTCCTTGACCCGCACCAGGAAGGTCACCGCCTCCTTGCCATCGACGATGCGGTGATCATAGGTCAGCGCCAGATACATCATCGGCCGCGCCTGAATGGAGCCATCGGGCATGACCATGGCCCTTTGCATGATCTTGTGCATCCCCAGGATGCCCGATTGCGGCAGATTGAGGATCGGCGTCGACATGAGCGAACCATAGATGCCACCGTTGGTGATGGTGAAGGTGCCACCCTGCATCTCCTCCAGCTTCAGCTTGCCGGCCCGCGCCCGGGCGGCGAAATCGGCGATGGCCTTCTCGATCTCGGCCAGCGACAGGCTATCGGCCTCGCGCACCACCGGCACCACCAGCCCCTTCTCGGTGCCCACCGCGACACCTATGTGATAATAGTTCTTGTAGACGATCTCCTCGCCGTCGATCTCGGCATTGACCGCCGGGATTTCCTTCAGCGCATGGGTCACGGCGCGGATGAAGAAGCTCATGAAGCCCAGCTTCACGCCATGCTTCTTGATGAACAGATCCTTGTATGCGGCGCGCAAGCTCATCACCTCGCTCATGTCCACCTCGTTGAAGGTGGTCAGCATGGCGGCGGTGTTCTGCGCCTCCTTGAGCCTGCGCGCGATGGTCAGCCGCAGACGCGACATCTTCACCCTTTCCTCGCGCGCCGCATCCTCCGGCGGCACCGGCGCGCGCGCCGGAACCGCCTGAATGGGCTGCGCCCGCGGGGCCGCCGCCTGCCGCGCGATATGGGCCAGCACATCCTCCTTGAGGATGCGCCCGCCCTTGCCGGAACCTGCGATCTGCGACACATCGACATTCTTCTCCGCCACCAGACGGCGCACCGCCGGCGACAGGGCCGGATGCGTCTTTCCCGCCGGAGCAGGGTGTCCAGCCGCGGGCGGCGGGGCGGCAGGCGCTGCTTTTGCCTGCGAAGGTTCCGCCGCAGGCTCCGTCTCCCGAGCCGTGACGGCTTCCCTTTCGGCCTTGCCCTCCTGCGAGCCCGGGGCGCAGGCCGGGCCCTCTTCCATCTTGCCCAGCAGCGCGCCCACCTCCACCGTCTCGCCGGTCTTTGCGGCAATTTCCGTCAGCTTGCCCGATGCCGGAGCGGGCACCTCTATGGTCACCTTGTCGGTTTCCAGCTCCACCAGCGGCTCATCGGCGCTCACCGCATCGCCAGGCTTCTTGAACCATTGGCCGATGGTCGCCTCGGTGACCGATTCGCCCAGCGCGGGCACCCGAATCTCAATAGCCATGTCATCCTCTCAGGAAGGGTTTGGTTTGACTTTTCAGCCTGTCTTCAGTCCTCACGCACCAGATTGGCCGCCCAGGCCCGCCCGGCTATTCTTTCCTCGCCCAGAGCCTCGTCCAGGAAGCGCGCCAGCTGCGCCAGGTGCTTGCTGAGCAGCCCGGTGGCCGGCGAGGCCGCCGCCGGACGCCCCACATAGGCGGCCCGCGTCTGCCTTGCGCCGATGGTGGTCAGCACCCATTCCAGATGCGGCTCAACGAAACTCCATGCCCCCATGTTCCAAGGCTCCTCCTGGCACCAGATGAACTCCGCCTCGCGCGGAAAACGCGCCAGCTCCTGGGCCAGCAGGTGATGGGGGAAGGGGTAAAGCTGCTCGATGCGCAGGATGTAGATGTCATCGATGCCGCGCTTTTCGCGCTCCGCGTAAAGATCGTAATAGACCTTGCCCGAACACAGGATGACGCGGCGGATTTTTTCATCCGCCACCAGCTTCGTCGCGGAATCGGGCAGCCGCTCGGCGTCATCGGCCAGGGTGCGGCGGAAATAGCTGCCCGGGCCCATCTCCTCCAGGGTGGAGACCGCCTGCCTGTGGCGCAGCAGGGATTTCGGCGTCATCAGGATCAGCGGCTTGCGAAAATCGCGTTTCATCTGGCGGCGCAGGATGTGGAAGTGATTGGCCGGCGTGGTGCAATTGGCCACCTGCATGTTGTCCTCCGCGCACAGCTGCAAGAAACGCTCCAGCCGCGCCGAGGAATGCTCCGGCCCCTGCCCCTCGAAGCCGTGCGGCAGCATGCACACCAGCCCCGACATGCGCAGCCACTTGCGCTCCGCCGAGGATATGAACTGATCGAAGAGCACCTGCGCGCCATTGGCGAAATCGCCGAATTGCGCCTCCCACAGCGTCAGACAGTTGGGCTCCACCAGCGAATAGCCGTATTCGAACCCCAGCACCGCCTCCTCGGAGAGGATGGAGTTGATGAAATCGGCCCGCGCCGTCTGGTTCTCATCGATGTGGTTGAGCGGCACATAGACCTCGTCGGTCATCTGGTCGATGAACACCGCATGGCGCTGCGAGAAGGTGCCCCGGCGCACGTCCTGCCCCGACAGGCGCACCCGGTAGCCCTCCAGCAGCAAGGTGCCGAAGGCCAGTTGCTCGGCCGTTGCCCAGTCGATCCCCGAGCCGGTATCGATGGCCCGCTTGCGCGCGTCCAGCACCCTTTTCAGGGTCGGGTGCAGATGGAAGGTCTCCGGCACCCGGGTCAGCGCCGCCCCCACCTTTTTCAGCACCGCGATGTCCTGGCAGGTCTGGCCGCGGCGCGGATCCTCGATGGTGGTCGAATGCGGCGGCCTGAGCGCCTTCCAGCTGCCCGCCAGCCAGTCGGCCTTGTCCGGCTCGTAGCTGTCGGCAGCGTCGAACTCCTCCTCCAGATGGCGGCGGAAATTGCGCACCATGGCGAGGAACTCCTCCTGCGTGATCACCCCCTCGCGGATGAGCTTTTGCGAATAGATCTCCACCACCGTGGGATGTTCCTTGATGCGGCGGTACATCAGCGGCTGGGTGAAGGAGGGCTCGTCCGCCTCGTTGTGGCCAAAGCGCCGGTAGCAGAACATGTCCACCACCACCGGCTTGCCGAAGATCTGGCGGAACTCCGTGGCTATGCGCGCCGCAAAGACCACCGCCTCCGGATCGTCGCCGTTGACGTGAATGATCGGCGCCGCGACGATCTTGGCCACGTCGGACGGATAGGGCGTCGAGCGCCCCCAGATGGGCGAGGTGGTAAAGCCGATCTGGTTGTTGACGATGAAATGCACCGAGCCGCCGAAGCGGTGCCCGGAGACCCCCGACAGCGCGAAACATTCGGCCACCACCCCCTGCCCGGCGAAGGCGGCATCGCCATGCAGCAGCACCGGCATGACGGTCTTGCGCTCCTCGTCGCCCTTCTGATCCTGCTTGGAGCGCGCCTTGCCCAGCACCACCGGATCGACGATCTCCAGATGCGAGGGATTGGCCGCCAGGGACAGATGCACCTTGTTGCCATCGAACTCGCGGTCCGAGGAGGCCCCCAGGTGGTATTTCACATCGCCCGAGCCCTCCACGTCATCGGGCAGCGCCGAGCCGCCCTTGAACTCGTGGAAGATCACCCGGTAGGGCTTGCCCATGACATTGGCCAGCACGTTCAGCCGTCCGCGGTGCGGCATGCCGAACATGATGTTCTCCACCTGCATCTGGCCGCCGCGCTTGATCACCTGCTCCAGCGCCGGAATGAGCGATTCGCCGCCATCGAGACCGAAACGCTTGGTGCCGGTATACTTGATGTTGAGGAACTTCTCGAAGGTCTCCGCCTCGACGAGCTTGGCCAGGATGGCCTTCTTGCCGAACTCGGTAAAGGCCACCTCCTTGTCCGGTCCCTCGATGCGCTCCTGGATCCAGGCCTTCTGGGCCGGATCGGCAATATGCATGAACTCATAGCCCAGCACGCCGCAATAGGTGCGCTTCAGGATCGCCAGGATTTCGTTGATCGTCCCCCATTCCATGCCCAGCACGCCATCGAGGAAGATGCGCCGCTCGCGGTCCTTTTCGGTGACGAAACCATAGGCGTTGGGATCGAGCTCCGGCAGCGGCTCCGGCTCGCGCAGCCGCAAGGGATCGAGATCGGCCGCCAGGTGTCCGCGCACCCGGTAGGCGCGGATCATCATCAGCGCGCGCACCGAATCCTTGGCCCGCGCCTTGATCTCCTCCGGCGAGAGGCTCTCGCCCTTTTCGCCCCCCTTCCGGGCCAGCTTTTGCCCCTGCGCCTTCTCCAGCGCCTGCCAGTCGCCATCCAGCGCCGCGGTCAGCTCGTCCACCGGCTGCGGCGGCCAGTCCCTGCGCTGCCAGGAAGGGCCCGTGTCCACCCCCGCCCCGGCGTCCTCCCCGTCCATCAGTTTGGCGAAGAAAATCTGCCATTCGGAATCCACCGAGGCGGGATTGGCCCGCCACTGGGCATAGAGCTGCTCGATATAGTGCGCATTGGCCCCCGAAAGCATGGTGGCCCGGCGCAGGATTTCAGCGTGGTCTTGCGTGTTCATGGCTATGTCCGGATGCCCTCTGCGGCGCATCTCTCTCCTCGGCGCAGGCTTGCCCCCGCGCGCTTTCAGCCCTTGACGATTTCGGCCATTCTTGCGCCGATTTCGGCCGGTGAGCGCACCACCGCCACCCCCGCCGCCTCCAAGGCGGCGATCTTGGCCTCGGCCGTGCCCTTGCCGCCGGAGATGATGGCCCCGGCATGGCCCATGCGCCGCCCGGGCGGGGCAGTCACTCCGGCGATATAGGCCACCACCGGCTTGCTGCCCTTCTGCGCGGCGATATAATCGGCCGCCTCTTCCTCCGAGGAGCCGCCGATTTCGCCAATCAGCACGATCTGTTCGGTCTGCGGATCGGCATGGAACAGCTCCAGGCAGTCGATGAAATCGGTGCCCTTGACCGGATCGCCGCCGATGCCGATGCAGGTGCTCTGGCCCAGGCCCACATCGGTGGTCTGCTTGACCGCCTCGTAGGTCAGCGTGCCCGAACGCGACACGATGCCCACCGATCCGCGCTTGTGGATATGGCCCGGCATGATGCCGATCTTGCATTCATCCGGGGTGATGATGCCCGGACAATTGGGGCCGATGAGCCGCGAGGCCGAGCCGCACAGGGCGCGCTTGACCCTCACCATGTCGAGCACCGGAATGCCCTCGGTGATGCACACGATGAGCGGGATTTCCGCATCTATGGCCTCCACGATGGCATCGGCCGCAAAGGGCGGCGGCACGTAGATCACCGTGGCATCCGCCCCGGTGGCCTCCCTGGCCTGGCGCACCGTGTCGAAGACCGGCAGGCCCAGATGCGTCATGCCGCCCTTGCCGGGGGTGACGCCGCCCACCATCTTCGTTCCGTAGGCCATGGCCTGTTCGGTGTGGAATGTGCCCTGCGCGCCGGTGATGCCCTGGCAGATGACGCGGGTTTCGGAATTGACCAGAACGGACATGGCTCAGGCCTCCTTCACGGCGGCGACGATCTTGCGGGCGGCATCGCCCAGATCGTCAGCCGGGATGATGTTGAGGCCGGAGGATGCGATGATCTCCTTGCCCTTTTCCACGTTGGTGCCCTCCAGCCGCACCACCAGCGGCACCTTCAGCCCCACATCCTTCACCGCCGTCACCACTCCGTCGGCGATGATGTCGCAGCGCATGATGCCGCCGAATATGTTCACCAGAATGCCCTTCACCTTGGGATCGGAGGTGATGATCTTGAAGGCCGCGGTGACCTTCTCCACCGTCGCCCCGCCGCCCACGTCGAGGAAATTGGCAGGCTCCGCCCCGTAAAGCTTGATGATGTCCATGGTCGCCATGGCCAGGCCCGCGCCATTGACCATGCAGCCGATGTCGCCATCCAGCGAGATGTAGCTCAGATCGTATTTGCGCGCCTCCAGCTCCCTGGGATCTTCTTCATCGGGATCGAACAATTCGGCAATCTCCGGGTGGCGGTAGAGCGCATTGTCGTCGAAGTTCATCTTGGCATCGAGACACACCAGCGCCTCGTCACGGGTAATGACCAGCGGATTGATCTCCAGCAGGCTCATGTCCTTTTCCGTGAAGGCCCGGTAAAGCTGGCCGATGAGCTTTGCGCACTGCTTGAACAGATCGCCCTTCAGCCCCAGGGCGGCGGCCACCGCCCGGCCCGCGTAGGGCGAAAACCCGGCCGCCGGATCGATGGTGATGGTGAAAATCTTCTCCGGTGTCTTCGCCGCCACCTCCTCGATGTCCATGCCGCCCTCGGTGGAGGCGATGAAGGCCACCTTCGAGCTGCCCCTGTCCACCAGGGCGGAAAGATAAAGCTCGCTGGCTATGTCCGAGCCATCCTCGACATAGAGGCGGCGCACCACCTTGCCCGCCGCGCCGGTCTGCTTCGTCACCAGGGTCTTGCCGAGGATTTCGGCCGCCGCGGCGCGCACCTCGTCGAGCGAGCGGCAGACCTTCACCCCACCGGCCTTGCCCCGCCCGCCGGCGTGGATCTGCGCCTTGACGACCCATACCGGCCCGCCCAGCTCCTCTGCCGCCGCCAGCGCCTCCTCCACCGAGAAGGCCGGTTTGCCGCGCGGCACCGGCGCGCCATATTCGGCCAGGATCGCCTTGGCCTGATATTCGTGAATGTTCATGAGAGAATGTTCCCCGATGCTGCCGTTATCGTCAGGCCAGGTCCGGCGCTATGGCGCAAGCCGCCTCCATGAGCGATTCCACATGCGCCACGGAGGCCTTGAAGGCCGCCTTGTCCTCCTTGCCCAGCCTGATCTCGACGACCCTTTCCACCCCGGCCGCGCCAATGATCACCGGCACGCCGACATAAAGCCCCTTGACGCCATATTCGCCATTGCACTGCGCCGCGCAGGGCAGGATGCGCCTTTGGTCCTTCAGGTAGCTTTCCGCCATGGCGATGGCCGCCGTGGCCGGAGCATAATAGGCCGACCCGGTCTTCAAGAGGCCGACGATCTCCGCCCCGCCGTCGCGCACCCTTTGCACGATCTCTTCGATCCTTTGCTCCGTCGTCCAGCCCATCTTGACCAGATCGGGCAGCGGAATGCCCGCCACGGCGGAATAATGCACCAGGGGCACCATGGAATCGCCATGCCCGCCGAGCACGAAGGCCGTGACATCCTTCACCGAGACATTGAACTCCTCGGCCAGGAAATAGCGAAAACGCGCCGAATCCAGCACCCCGGCCATGCCCACCACCTTCGAGGCTGGCAAGCCGGAATATTTCTGCAAGGCCCAGACCATGACATCGAGCGGATTGGTGATGCAGATGACGAAGGCATCCGGCGCATACTTGGCGATGCCCGCCCCCACCTGGTTCATGACCTTCAGGTTGATCTCCAGCAGATCGTCGCGGCTCATCCCCGGCTTGCGCGGGATTCCGGCGGTGACGATGACCACGTCCGCGCCCTCGATGGCGGCATAGTCGTTGGCTCCCTTGAAGGCGATGTCATAACCGGCGATGGGCGAACTTTCCGCCAGATCGAGCGCCTTGCCCTGCGGCGTGCCCTCGACGATATCGAAGAGCACGACATCCCCCAGCTCCCGCATGCCGGCCAGGTGGGCCAGCGTTCCGCCGATCATGCCGGCGCCGATGAGCGCGATCTTGTTCCGGGCCATGGTGTTTCTTCCTGTCTGTTGCGCGGGAAAGGGCCGCTTTCCCTGCTGAGAACCTCGCGCCGGACGCTCCCTGTCTGGCCTGCCGTGACTGCGGCGAATTGTCCTGACGCATACCCTGCGCACAGCTAACCCCAAGCTGGAGCAACCTGCAAGCAAAATAGCATTACGTTAACGTGAGAGTTAATATTTTTTCCAAAATGCCCGCCTCCAGGGAGTCTCCAATAACACTTGCGCGTCCATCCTCATCCCCTGCCAACCACCCGGGTCATGGGACACTACGGGTGAGTGGCAGAGGGTAAGGATGATCTTCAAGACGGTTAATAGAGATACCCGCCCGCAATCCTGAGGTGAAAAATTATGGTCAAATGACCAGTTTTTGCGCATCTCCCTTGTATTAGAATGCCGCAATCGCAAATTTCGCTGCCCAGTCCTCACGTGCGGACAAAACGGCCGGTGCGGAATTGCGGCAAGGGAAACCGGGGAACAAGGGCCAGCAGCAGCGGGCTGGCGGGCTTGCAAAAATCATGTGGGGAACATGATGGCGGCCAGGCAGCGGGAACAGAGGGCAACCATGAACGGACCAGTCAACATCGCGCAAGGCGGCAGGATCAACCAGTCCCTGTTTCACCTTCTCAAGCGAGCCTCCCAGGCGGCGGCCGAAATCTATGCCCATGAGAGACGCAAGAGCCAGCTGACACAAAGGCAATACGCCCTGCTCTCCTGCCTGGAGCAGAACGAGGGTGCCTTGCAAAAGCAGGTGGCGAAAGAGACCGGCATGGACCGCTCGACCCTGGCCGAACTGGCCGCGCGCATGGAGGAACGCGGCTACATCCGCCGCGAAATCTGTCCCAGCGACCGCCGGGCGCGCAATCTCTATCTCACCGAAAAGGGCCGCGAGGCTCTGCATGACCTCATGCCGCTCATGGCCGAGGTGGACCGCAAGCTGCTCGCCGTCCTGCCGCCTGCCCAGCGTGATGTCTTTCTCGCCGCCGTGAAGCTGCTCGCCTCCCATCCCGATGCCGGTGAAAAGGCCGGAAAGGTCGCCAGCCTGCATGACATCCGCGATGCCCGCCCAAGGCCCCGCCTGATGTCTGACGAAAGGCACGCCGTGCGCCGTTCCGCCACCGCCCGCACCTGAGCTGCGCACCAGGGATGCAGGACGCCCCGGCTTGACTACCAGGGCAGTTGCTGCCCATCGGCATGCCAGAAGGTGCCCGTCGTCTCCATGGTCAGCTCATCGAGCCTGAGCAAGAGTCCGCGCGCCGCCGCCTCGGCCGAGATGCTGCCATGGCCGCCGGTCATCTCCGTGCGCACATAGCCCGGATGCAGCGCCGCCACGGCGATGCCGCGTCCCTTCAGCTCGATGGAAAGATTGACCGCCGCCATGTTGGCCGCCGCCTTCGACATCCGGTAGCCATAATTGCCGCCCGAGGCATTGTCGCCGATGGAGCCCACCCGCGAGGTCACGATGCCGATCTTGCCGCCCTCGCCCATCTGCCCCAGCAGGGCCCGCGTCACCCGCACCGGTCCCAAGGCATTGACCGCGTATTGGCGCATGGCATCGTCGAAATTCACAGATTCCAGCGTATCGGAAATCAGGATTCCGGCATTGTTGATCAGCACATCGACGCGGCGGCCCTTGAGCGCATCCAAAAGCCTTTGCACGCCTGAATCATCGCTGACATCCACCCCTTCGGCCACTTCGCAGCCGGTTTCCAGCAGGGCCTGCGAGGGGCTGCGCACCGCCGCGATGATATCCTCCCCGCGCGCCCCAAGCTGGCGGGCCAGTTCCAGCCCGATGCCTCTCGAAGCCCCCGTCACCACATATCGCGCCATGGCAGACCTCCTCGATATCATGAAGTTTCCGTTGCAGGACATTCATAGCACGAAAGCCCCGCGGGTCAGAAAATCCGCGACGATTTTTTCACCCCCGCCATACCGTCATGCGGACAAGACCACCCGCGCCGCCTTTGCGGCTATTGACCCGCCTTGCCCCTCTTGTCACACTTGTCCCATGGCCCGGCCGTCCTGCATATCCCTTTTTGCCCGCCTGCCCCGCGCCGGTGGCGAGGACTGTTCGCGCATCGTCACCATCACCGCCCCGCGGCGGACGGCGCCCCCCCTTCCCATCGTCTTCAACGCCCCCCATTCCGGCCGCTGCTATCCGCGCCAATTCGTCCGCCAGTCCGCCTTGCCGCTGGAAGAATTGCGCCTCTCGGAGGATTTCCTCGCCGACCGCCTCTTTGCCGCCGCTTCCGTTCATGGCGGCTGGCATGTCATGGCGCAACGGCCGCGCGCCTGGCTCGATCTCAACCGCGACCGGCGGGAACTCGATCCCGAAGTCATCGAAGGCCCCTTGCCGCCGGATGCAAGAACCGGCACCTCGCGCGTCAAGGCCGGGCTGGGCGTCATTCCGCGCATTGTCAGCCGCGGCAAGACCATCCATGCCCGCAAGCTGGGCTGGCAGGAGGCCTCGGCGCGGCTGAAAGAGGGATACGATCCCTATCACGCCCGCCTGGGAAGCCTCATCGGCCATCTTCAAAACCGCTTCGGCCAGGCCGTGCTCATCGATTGCCACACCATGCCCGCCTCGGCGGCCCGCGCCATGACGCCGCTGGCCGGCAAGCGCCCCCACATCATCCTCGGCGACCGCGACGGCGAAAGCTGCTCGCCCCTGCTCACCAGCACCCTGGATGATCTCTTCACCCGCGCCGGCCTGCGCGTCTCGCGCAACCGCGTCTATTCCGGCGGCTACATCACCCGCCATTACGGCGCCTGCGGCCTTGGCGCCCACGCCATCCAGATCGAGATCAACCGCGAGCTCTACATGCGGCCCGGCTGCTATGAGCCAACGGCGGACTTCAAACGCCTGCAGGCCCTCATCAGCGGCATCATCGCGCAATTGCCAACCCGCCTCGCGCCCCTGTGGGGCGGCATCTCCATGGCTGCGGAATGAAACGGCAAAGGGCCCGCCCAGGCGGCGAGCCCTTTGTATGACTGGCCGGGTACGCAATACCCTGATCCCGGCGCTGCTTTCTTAGAAGCAAGCACCGTGCCAACCCCTTCCGACACAAGATAGGCCACCCCGCCGCCGTGGCTTCACAAGATGTGCGATTCGCACCCATGAAGCCCCTTTGCAAATTGCAAATCCGCATGTGCAATTGGCAAATGCGCCATTGACGTTTCCTTGCCATCCTCGCAAGCCCGCCCGCACGCCTGACCCCCGGTTGCCCAGACGAACCGGCCGCAATCTTCACCATGGCGCGAAAATTCGCGCCCCATGACCCATTCTCACCCCATTTTCTGCTAATGTGCCTCCATGACCTGGTGGACATTCATCACCGGGCGGCAGCAGGCCGCCCGCCTGGAGCGCAAGGTGGCCGCGGCGCGCGCCGCCATTTTCCTCGAGCGCCTGTGGCTGGCCCTGTGGCCCGCTCTCATGGTGGCCGGAGTTTACGCCCTTTATGTCATCTCCGGCCTCGCCGCATGGCTTCCCGGCTGGTCGCGGCCACTCATCGCCTGCGGATTTCTCGCCGCCCTGGTCTGGAGCGGACGCCAACTGGCCGCCCTGCGCCGCCCCTCCCGCGAGCAGGCCCTGGCGCGCATCGAACGCGCCTCCGGCCTTGAGCACCACCCTCTCGCCGCCCTTGCCGACACCCTGCCGCAAGAGACGCACGATCCGCGCACCAAAGCCCTGTGGACGGCCCACAAGGCCCGCCTGGCCGCAACATTGGGCCGCCTCAGGGCCGGCTGGCCGCGCTCCGGCGTGCCCCGCAAGGATCCTTGTGCCCTGCGCAATGGCCTGGCCCTGGCGCTCATCGCCACCGCATGGCTGGGCGGCTTTGGCCAATTCGGCCACAAGCTGCGCGCCTCCCTCACCCCCGATGGCGCCATGCCGGCGCAGGTTTCCCTCGATGCCTGGCTCACGCCGCCATCCTATACCGGCAAACCGCCCCTCGTGCTCGCCTCGGCCAGCGCCGCAAAGGCCCGCAGGGAGCCCATCATCGCCCCCCAGGGCGCGCGCCTGACCCTGCGCCTGTCCGGCGGCCTTGCCCCATCCCTGGAGCTTTATGCCCTCGACCCTTCGGGCGGCAAGGGCAGGCATCTGTCCTCGACCGCCTTCCTCCACGCCGGGCAGAGCGGGGCCTTCAAGCTGGAAAAGACCCTGAAACGGCCCACCATCGCCATCGTGCGCGATGGCGGCAAGCTGGCGCAATGGAGCATCTCCATCCTGCCGGACAATGCACCGCTGGTCTCCCTGACACACCCGCCCGCCCATACCATCTCCGGCGGCCTGCAATTGCGCTGGAAGGCGTCCGATGATTACGGCATCACCACCCTGCGCGCCACTTTCGCCCTCGCCCCCTCCGCAGCGGATGCCCCGGGCGCGGACAAGCCCTTGCAGTTCAAGCCGCCGCACCTGGCCATCCCCCTGCCCGCGGCCCTGCCGCGCCAGGCCTCCGGCCGGTTCACCGGCAACCTGGCCGCCCATCCCTGGGCCGGCATGGAGGTCATCATGCGCCTTGCGGCCACCGACCAGGCCGGCAACACCGGACACTCCAGACCTTACCGCTTCATTCTTCCCGGCCGGGTCTTCCGCAAGCCCCTGGCGCGCGCCCTCATCGAACAACGGCGCGATCTCATCCGCCACCCGAAGGATTCACGCAACATCGCCACCATCCT
>JALSNA010000186.1 GCA_026987255.1 Hyphomicrobiales bacterium
CGATATTCACGCTGGCGGCGCGGGGTTTATGGGTCTACGCCCTTGAAGGTATTGGCAAGGGCGAAAAGGCTCCGGGATGAAGCATGAATCGTGCAGATGCCGTTCAAATTTATGGGTCCTGACCCTAGCGGCGGGGCGGAGTGTCTTGCAGCGTGTAGCGGTAACAGGTCTGTTTCAGCCCCCTGCCCCATTGATAGCTCCAGTGGCATTTCTCGACATAGGGGATTTTCCTGTTGCCCCTGACATGCACCGTGCCGAAGGGATAGGCCACGTCACCGGGATAGCGCACGTGCACCGTGTGGCTGTTGCCCAAAGGCTCGGGCCAGGCTTGATGTTTCTTGTCCCTGAAGGCGCTGGCCGGCGCGGCCAGCAGCGCAAGGGCGGCAAGAGAGGCGGACAACTTGAGCATCATGTGCATGACAACCCTCCCATCATTGGTCTGTGCCTATCATCATACAGCCCAATATAGCCCAAAAGAGGGCTTTTGTGGCATAGTCTGGCCTGTTGATTCGGAACGGGCGCGGCCCGCTCCGGCGACGCCGCGTCCGAGGGAGCGCAAGCGCAAAGATGGCAAACGATCTGTTCGACAACCTGCCGCCGCAGGAGCCCGCGCGCAAGGCGGCGGCATCTGCGCCTGCAAAGGCGGCCAGGAGCCCTAAGCCCGCAGCGGCGGCGCAGGAGGGCTATTCGGCCGCCGACATCGAGGTTCTGGAGGGGCTGGAGCCGGTGCGGCGGCGGCCGGGGATGTATATCGGCGGCACCGATGCGCGCGCCCTGCACCATCTTTTCGCCGAGGTGCTGGACAATTCCATGGACGAGGCGGTGGCCGGGCATGCCAGCTTCATCGAGGTGGAGCTGGACGCGGAGGGCTTTCTCACCGTCACCGACAACGGCCGCGGCATTCCGGTCGATCCGCACCCCAAGTTCAAGGACAAGTCGGCCCTGGAGGTCATCCTGACCACCCTGCACGCGGGCGGCAAGTTCGATTCTTCCGTCTACGAGACCTCAGGCGGGCTGCATGGCGTGGGCATCTCGGTGGTCAATGCGCTTTCCGATACCCTGCAGGTGGAGGTGGCGCGCAACCGCACCCTTTACCGCCAGGAGTTCGCGCGCGGCATCCCCACCAGCCCCTTGCGGGAGGTTGGCCCGGCCCCCAACCGGCGCGGCACGAAGGTGCGCTTTCATCCCGATCCGGAGATCTTCGGCAAGGCGGCGCGCTTCAACCCGGATACCATCTACCGCATGGCGCGCGCCAAGGCCTATCTGTTCGGCGGCGTGCAGATCCGCTGGAGCTGCGATGAAAGCCTCATCAGGGAAGGCTCGGAGACGCCCCGCAAGGCCACCATCCACTTCCCCGGCGGGCTGCGCGACTTCCTGGAGGAAAAGCTGGCCGGAAAGACGCGGGTGACGGATGAAATCTTCGCCGGCAAGGTCAAGAATGCAGGCGGGCACGGCTCTTTGGAATGGGCCATCAGCTGGTTCGCCGGGGATGGCTTCGTGCGCTCCTATTGCAACACCGTGCCCACGCCGGAGGGCGGCACCCATGTCAGCGGCCTGCGCAGCGCCCTGCTGCGCTCGCTCAAGTCCTATGGCGAGATGAGCGGCAACAAGCGCGCCGCCATCTTGACCTCCGATGACATCCTGACCTCGGCCGGCGCTGTTCTGTCGGTCTATATCCGCGAGCCGGAGTTCGTCGGCCAGACCAAGGACCGGCTGAGCTCGCCGGAGGCGGCGCGCATCACCGAGGCGGCCATCCGCGATCATTTCGATCACTGGCTTTCCGGCCATCCGGCGCAGGCCGACAAGCTGCTCGAATGGGTCATCGAGCGCGCCGACGAGCGCCTGGCGCGGCGCAAGCAAAGGGAGGTGTCGCGCAAGGCCGCCACCCGCAAGCTGCGCCTGCCCGGCAAGCTGGCCGACTGCACCGCCAAGGACCGCTCGGATACGGAAATCTTCATCGTCGAGGGCGATTCCGCCGGCGGCTCGGCCAAGCAGGCGCGCAACCGCGAGACCCAGGCCATCCTGCCGTTGCGCGGCAAGATCCTCAACGTCGCCAATGCCTCGCGCGACAAGATCGCCGCCAACCAGCAACTGGCCGACATCATCCAGGCGCTGGGCTGCGGCACCGGCAAGACATACCGCGAGGAGGAGCTGCGCTACGAGCGCATCATCATCATGACCGATGCCGACGTGGACGGAGCCCATATCGCCTCCTTGCTGATCACCTTCTTCTACCGCCAGATGCCCGGCCTGATCGAGAATGGCCATCTGTTCCTCGCCGTGCCGCCGCTGTTCAAGATTTCGCAAGGGCCCAAGAGCGCCTATGCGCGTGACGAAGCGCACAGGGACGAGCTCCTGGAGACCATGTTCACGGGGCGCGGCAAGGTGGAGATTTCGCGCTTCAAGGGCCTGGGCGAGATGATGCCGGCGCAACTGAAGGAAACCACCATGGACCCGAAGCGGCGCACCCTCCTGCGGGTCTGCGTCCCGCCGGAAGACAAGGCGCAAACCGATGATGCGGTCACCCGCCTGATGGGCTCCAGGCCGGAGGCGCGCTTTGCCTTCATCTCCGAGCGCGCCGAGTTCGTGGACGACGATCTGCTCGATGTCTGATCCATGGGACGATTCACGGAAGAGTTGCCATGAAACCGCGCAAGGTCATGCTCATGGTGGCCCCCAACGGGGCGCGCAAGAGCAAGGCGGATCACCCTGCCCTGCCGCTGTCGGCGGAAGAGCTGGCGGCGCAGGCGGCGGCCTGCCTCGATGCCGGGGCGGCGGTCCTGCATCTGCATGTGCGCGATGCCCACGGTGGCCACAGCCTGGATGCGCGCCTCTATCACGAGGCCATGCGCGCCATTGGCGCCGCTACCCGTGGGCGCATGATCGTGCAGATGACCACCGAGGCGGTGGGCCGTTACAGCGCAAAAGAGCAGATGCGGGCGGTGCGCGCCGTCGTTCCGGCCGCCGTCTCCCTGGCGCTGCGCGAGCTTGTTCCGGATGATGCGGATGACAGGCTGGGCAAGGCGCGCGGTTTCTTCCGCTGGCTGAAGGTCATGACCATTTCGCCGCAGTTCATTCTCTACGATCCGGCCGATGTGCGCCGTTTCCTGAACTTGCAGGAGAAAGGCATCATCCCCTTTCGCAAGCCGTTCTTGCTCATGGTGCTGGGCCGCCATGCCGCCGATGGCGAGAGCGCGCCGGAGGAGCTCGATCCCTTCCTGGAGGCGCTGGGAGATGCGCCCGCGCATTGGGCGGTGTGCGCCTTCGGGCGGCGCGAGGCGGAGATCGCCGTGCATGCGGCGCGCAAGGGCGGACATGCGCGCATCGGCTTCGAGAACAACACCCGCCTGCCCGATGGCACACAAGCACCGGACAATGCCGCCCTGGTGAGCGCCACGGCCCGGATGCTGCGCGAGGCGGGTTTCGGGATCATGAATGGGCGCGAGGCGGCCGCCTTGATGCGCGAAGCCGCCATGTGACACGGCAGGGCATCTCCATGACCGTCTGAAGACCATCCTCATCCCCTGCCTACCACCCGTAGTGTCCCATGACCCTGGTGGTTGGCAGGGGGTGTGGATGGGCGCGCAAGCGTTTTTACAGATCCCCGGCTGCCAA
>JALSNA010000187.1 GCA_026987255.1 Hyphomicrobiales bacterium
CCAAAAATGATGTCCTGCTGACGCCGGGCCGCCCCAAGTCAGCAGGACGCCTTGTTTTTCCTGAAGAAAAGTATTTCCAGCCTGCCAGGCAGGCTGGAAAACTTTTCTTCACGTCCGACTCTATTGGCAAGCGTCGCGAGCCGCTGGGATGAAGCGATATCCTCGCCCTTCGGGTTAGCCGGATTTCTTGTCCTGGCAGTGTTGCACCCCCTTGAAAGAGCTCCACTATTCCTGCGGGGCTGCGCCTTGCCAGAACAAAAATCCGGCTAACTGGCGGCGCGGGGTTTATGGGTCTACGCCCTACTGCCGCACGGGTGGCCTGAAATAGAAAGCCTTGGCCGGCAATGACCCATACATGAAAGGCTCCTGGGCGCCGGAAGTCTCCGCCAGCACCTTGTCGCGCAGCTTGCGGAACAGGAAGTTCATTTCCAGGCCGGGCTCGTCCACGACCTCCAGGAAGGCCCTGGTAAAGGGGCTGTGGCGGCCATCGCCATCTTGCGCCACCTGTCCGTCCCGGGCCGCGAAAATGACCAGGGTGCCGCGTTCCGGCTCGATGCGCGCCAGCCCCCGGCCAATGGAGCGGGTGCGGCTGGAAAGGCGCATCTTGCGTGCAAAGGGGTTGTCCCGGCAGGCGTCCAGAATGACCAGCCCCAGGGATCTTGCGCTGCCCGCCTTGGAAATCAGGCGGGGCAGGGGGATGGCTTCCTCATCCAGGTCGAGATCCGTTTTCAGTTCGGCATCCACCGGAATGACGTAATTCCTGCCGCCCGCCTCCAGGCCATGACCGGAATAGTAGATCATGGCCCAGTCATACAGCCGCGCCTTGCGGGCGAAATCGCGCAAGGCCTTGCGCATGCCTTCATAATCCAGATCATGCTTTTCGATGACCACGAAACCCAGCTTGCGCAGTTTTCTGGCCACGGCCATGGCATCGTTGACAGGATTGGCCAGGGCAGGCACGGCGCGATAGGCGGAATTTCCGATAACCAGGGCCAAACGCTTTTGCGACGCGGCCACGGCAGTGGCAGGCGCAACGGTTGTGACCTGCTTCTTGCGCCCGGCCGTGCTGCCTCCGATCCTGATTTGTCCCGCCGCGGAGGTTTGTCCGGACTGGATGGCCTGGGCCTCAGGAGAGGTTTGGCCAGCACCTGCCGCCATGGCCGGTGCGGAGTTCAGGCGCGCCAGCAGGTCCTTGGCGCCCTCCACCGCCCATCTGCCGCCCAGTGCGTCATGATCGAATGCGGCCGCCTTGCGCAACGCCTTGATGGCCATTTGCCGCTCTTTCAGGGCATCGAGCGCCCGGCCCAGGCCGAAATAGCCTTCCGCCGTTTTTCTGCTTTCCAGCCCCTGTTTGAAGGCCTTGAGCGCCTCCAGGGGCCGCCCCAGCCCCAGAAGGTCGAAACCGCGGATCATGGAGCCGGTTTCATCCGCCTGGTTTTCCCGGCCGGATTTGCCCAGATCGTCCAGGCTCTCGGCGAATTTTCCCAGTCTCATGCGCGCCAGGGCCCGCAGCAGATAGACGTCACGATCAACCTTTCCTTTCGACAACGAAATGGCGCGCGTCAGTACCTTTTGCGCCTCCGCATGATGACCCGAAAGGGCCGCAACGAGGCCCAGGCCGGTCAGGTCGGGAAGATCGGGGGTTTTCTTGCCGCGGATGCAGACATGATAGGCGCCGCGCGCCTGTTCGTTTTCTCCCTTGAGCATCAGGGCAAGCCCTTGCAGGCAGGCATATTCCGCATTTTGCGGATCCAGTTTGCGCGCCATTTCCACGTCGGCCAAGGCCTTGGCGAGGTTTTCCTTTTCATCTCCAGAATCAAGGCCGAGATAGAGCTTGGCGCGTTTGAAAAAGGCGCTGGCTTGATCCGGATAAAGCGAAATGATCCGCTCATAGAGACGCAAGGCCTTGTCCGGTTGGCCGAGTTGCTCGTGGCATTCCGCCATGGCCTCGAAGATTCCGGGGTCATCCTTCAGCACCTTCAGCATGCGGGCCAGATCCTTCAGGGCCTTGCCGCACTGGCCGCGCAGCCGGTAAGCCTTGGCGCGGTTGAACAGGGCCCCCATGGCGCGCGGGTTCCAGCGCAGGACCTTGCTGAAATCGGCAATGGCCTCATTCAGCCGGTTCATTTTCAGATAGGTGATGCCCCGGTTTTCCAGCACCATGGCCCGGGTATTGATGGATTCGCGCCGGTTGTTGGCGATGCGGGTGCAAGCCTCGATGGCCGCCTTGCCCTCGCCCATGCTGCAGGCATCGAGCTGCGCCTGACTGGCCGCCGGGGCAGGGGGCGCAAAGGATGGTGAGAGAAACAGAAGGACGGCTGAAACAAGAGCAAACACCCACTGGCGCATCATGAGCCTCCAAAAGCCACAAGGCGCCCCCGCTCGCAGATGAAGATATAGCACCCGCAAACACGAATCTGAACAGGAAATGTCGCCGGACTGGCGCTTGAATTATCTGCTCATGGGCCTCGTTCAAAGACGCAGGAAACCTGCCCGGCCAGTTGATCGCGCAGCCCTTTTCACCGGCCCCTGACCGGATGGCAGGAGCGCAAGGGAAGGAATACGCGCAGCCTTCCTCACTCGTTGATGTCGATCTTCGCCGTCACCGGGTGGGTCTTGGGCGGCAGGCGCGACCATTCGGCCAGGGAGCCGTCATAGAGCCGCGAATCGTCATGGCCCAGGAGCTGCGAGCGCACGAACCAGCCCAGCGAGGCCTTGTGGCCGGTGTTGCATGAATGGATGGCCGGGCCGTCCTTGACGCCGAGCAGCGCGTGCAGCTTCTTCAACTGCCTGACGGGGCGGAACTTGCCGCCCTTGAGCACCCAGGCTTCCGGCACGTTGATGGCGCCGGGGATGGAGCCGTATTTCACCACCGCGCCGGATTTGGTCACCCCCAGATGCTGGGCCACCGGGCGGTTGTCGATGATCTGCGGCCCCTTGCCGTTGATGGCCATTTCCACATCCTTTGCCCTGGCCAGCCACTTGTCCGTGAAATGGGCCGTAAAGGTCTTCGGCTTCGGAGTGTTGATCTTCGTTTCCACCGGATTGGCGCGATTTTTCAGCCAGGCCCTCATGCCGCCATCGAGGATGGAGACATTGTCATGGCCCAGGGTCTTGAAGGTCCAGAAAATGCGGGTGGCCACGCCCACGTCCCCGGCTCCGAAACCGCCGGGCACGATGATGACGCGATCTTCATTGCCGATGCCCAGATTGCCGATCAGCTTTTCCAGCTTGGCAGGCGCAGGCAGCATGCCCACCACATCGCCGCGCTTCTCGCGCCACTTGCCGAAGGGCGAAAAGACCGCGCCGGGAATGTGCCGGGCAGCATGAAAGCGCCTGGTTGTGACATCCAGAACGACCAGGTTCTTGTCGTTCAGATGCTGTTTCAGCCACTCCGTGGAGACCAGCGGCCGGGCCGCAAGGGCCATTCCGGAGGCCAGTGGCACAAGAACCACCACCATCAGGGGAAGGGCGCGCTTGAGGGACAATCCGGACATGGGAAAACCTCCTTTTGCTGCATTCACGGGATGATGCAATCTGCCATCCCATCCTATGCGCAAACAAGGCAACTTTGCGTGACCACGGTCACATTGCCGTGCCGCCGGGGT
>JALSNA010000188.1 GCA_026987255.1 Hyphomicrobiales bacterium
GGATTGTCAGAATGCCAGAAAATGCTGTGTATTCAATCTGTTGTGAATACTTCACATGCGACTTCACAGGTCTTCCCGGTGCTCGTTTTCACCTCATTGCCGCAATGAAAAGGCCTTGCGGAGCAGGGCAGCGCCTCACACGTCCAGGTTGGCGACGTTGAGGGCGTTTTGCTGGATGAAGTCGCGGCGCGGCTCGACCACGTCGCCCATCAGGCGCGAGAACAGATCGTCGGCCTCGGCCAGCTCCTTGATCTGCACCTGCAAAAGCGAGCGGGCATTGGCGTCCAGGGTGGTTTCCCACAGCTGATCGGGATTCATTTCGCCCAGGCCCTTGTAGCGCTGCATGGAAACGCCCTTGCGGCCATGGGCAAAGACCGTTTCCAGAAGCTCCAGCGGCGAGTGGATGACGGTTTCCTCCTCGCCGCGCACAAAGCGCGCCGGGCGGCCATAGATGGCGCGCAGGCTTTTTGCATGGCGGCCCAGGCGGCGGGCCTCCAGGGAGGCCAGCAGGGCGGCGTCCAGATCGTGGCTCTCGCGCACCCCGCGCACCTCGCGCCAGAAGCGCAGGCCGCCATCGGCCAGAGCCTCGCCATGCCAGCCGCGCTCGGTCTCGTCGGAGATGACATCGAGCCTGGCGGACACCTCCTTCGCCAGTTGCGCCGCCTTGCGCGCATCCTTCAGCGGCTCGCCCTCGAAGACCCCGGCCACCGCTGCCTGCTCCAGCAGAAAGCGCGGATAGCGCGCATCCAGCGCCTCGATCGAAGTGCGCACCTGCCGCGCCTCGTCCACCACGGCGCGCAGATCGGCCCCGGCGCGCGTCTCGCCATCGGCCAGGGTGAGGGCGGCCGCTTCCAGCCCGGTTTCGATGAGGAAATTCTCCAGCGCCTCGTCGTCCTTCAGATAGAGCTCGGAAGAGCCGCGCTTGATCTTGTAGAGCGGCGGCTGGGCGATATAGAGATAGCCGCGCTCGATGATCTCCGGCATCTGGCGGTAGAAGAAGGTCAGAAGCAGGGTGCGGATGTGGGCGCCGTCCACGTCGGCGTCGGTCATGATGATGATCTTGTGATAGCGCAGCTTTTCGATGTCGAACTCCTCGCGCCCTATGCCCGCGCCCAGGGCGGTGATCAGGGTGCCGATCTCGTTCGACGAGAGCATCTTGTCGAAGCGCGCCCGCTCGACGTTGAGGATCTTGCCGCGCAGGGGCAAAATGGCCTGGTTCTGGCGGTTGCGGCCCTGCTTGGCCGAGCCGCCGGCGGAATCGCCCTCGACGATGAACAATTCGGCCTTGGCCGGGTCGCGCTCCTGGCAATCGGCGAGCTTGCCGGGCAGGGAGGCCACGTCCAGCGCCCCCTTGCGGCGGGTCAGCTCGCGCGCCTTGCGCGCCGCCTCGCGGGCGGCGGCGGCCTCCACCACCTTGCCGACGATGACCCTGGCCTCGTTGGGGTGCTCCTCGAACCACTGCGAGAGCTTCTCGTTCATCACGCTCTCGACCACCGGGCGCACCTCCGAGGAGACCAGCTTGTCCTTGGTCTGGGAGGAGAACTTCGGATCGGGCACCTTGACCGAGAGCACGGCGGTGAGCCCCTCGCGGGCATCCTCGCCCGACAGCGAGACCTTCTCCTTCTTCGCCAGACCGGAGGAATTGGCATAGCCGTTGACCACCCGCGTCATGGCGGCGCGAAAGCCGGCCAGGTGGGTGCCGCCATCGCGCTGCGGGATGTTGTTGGTGAAGCACAGGACGTTCTCGTGATAGCTGTCGTTCCACCACAGGGCGCATTCCACCACGATGCCGTCCTTTTCCGCCGTGATGTGGATGGGGGTCTCGATGAGCGGCGCGCGGGCCCGGTCCAGATGCTTGACGAACTCCACCAGGCCGCCGTCATAGGCCATCTCCACCCGCTTGACCTGCGGCCCGCGGCGGTCTTCAAGGATGATCTTCACGCCGGAATTGAGGAAGGCCAGCTCGCGCAGCCGGTGTTCCAGGGTGGCGAAATCGAACTCGGTCATGGTGAAGATTTCCGCCGACGGCAGGAAGGTGATCTCGGTGCCCGAGCGCCCGGCGGCCTCACCGGTGGGCTCCAGGGACTTGACCGTCTCGCCCATGGCGAAGGTCATTTCATATTGCCTGCCGCCACGGCGGATGGACAGCCGGAGCCATTCGGAAAGGGCATTGACCACCGACACGCCCACCCCGTGCAGGCCGCCGGAGACCTTGTAGGAATTGTTGTCGAACTTGCCGCCCGCATGCAGCTGGGTCATGATGACCTCGGCCGCCGAGACCCCCTCGGTGGGGTGAATGTCCACCGGGATGCCGCGGCCATTGTCGCGGATGGTGGCCGAGCCGTCGGGGTTGAGAATCACCTCCACGGCGTCGCAATGACCCGCCAGGGCCTCGTCGATGGCGTTGTCCACCACCTCGTAGATCATGTGATGCAGGCCGGAGCCGTCATCGGTGTCGCCGATATACATGCCCGGCCGCTTGCGCACCGCCTCCAGCCCTTTCAGGACCTTGATGGAATCGGCACCATAGGTTTCCTTGCCGGTTTCGCTCATGCGTTCCAACCTTTCTTCAGCAGGCGGCGGCCACCTGGCCATCCTCGATGCGCACGAAATGCGCCCGCCCGCGCAAATCCTCGAACAAATCCGTTTCCGTGCCGGTCATCCAGGCCTGGCACTGCAACTCCTCCAGAGCCGCGAAAAGCCCCCTTCGGCGCGCCCTGTCCAGATGCGCGGCCACCTCGTCGAGCAGCATCACCGGCGCATGACCGCCCGCCTGGGCGCGCACCGCCCGCGCATGGGCCAGAACGATGGCGATCAACAGGGCCTTCTGCTCGCCGGTGGAACACAGCCGCGCGGGCATGCCCCCTGGCCCGTGCAAGACTTCCAGATCGGTGCGGTGCGGCCCCTCCAGGGTGCGCCCGGCGGCGGCGTCGCGGGCGCGGTTGCCGCGCAGGCGGGCGCGCCAGGCATCCTCCACCTGAACGGCCGGGCTTTCCCGCAGCTGATTCTCCACCTCTCCTTGTAGCCCCAGCGCCGCGAAAGGAAAAGCCCCGGCGGCCTTTTCCACTGTTTTCATGCCGGTTTTCAGTGCCTTGAGCGCCGCCAGGCGGGCCGCGGCCACGGCGATGAAGGATTGCGCCATCTGGGCCTCCAGCACATCCAGCCAGGCGGCGTTGTCCTCATGGGATTCCAGCAGCCGGTTGCGCTGCCGCATGAGCCGCTCCAGGGCCGCCGCGCGGGCGGCATGGGCCGGATCGAGGGTGGCCGTCAGACGGTCAAAAAAACGCCGCCGGTCAGTGGCTGGACCGGCGAAAATCCGGTCCATGGCCGGGGTCAGCCAGGCAATGCGCAAATGCCGGCCCAATTGCCCGGCGGAGCGTGCGGTCTTGCCGCCGATCACCAGCTTGCGGCCGCCGGTGCTGCCTCCTGCTTGCCAGGCCGCGCCGATGCGCACCGGACCCTGCATGCCCGAAATCTGCGCCGAGATGGCCCAGCCGCCCGCCCCCGGCATGCGCGCCATGGCGGCAAAGGCCGCCCGGCGCAGGCCGCGCCCGGGCGCAAAAAGGGAGATGGCCTCCAGAAGATTGGTCTTGCCCGCGCCATTGGGCCCGGTCAGCACCACCACCGGGCCATGCGCCTCCAGACGCGCGGCGGCATAATTGCGAAAGTCCGTGACATCCAGTCTGTTTATGGTGATGGAAGGAATGCGCAAGGTCTCCCGCGGCTGATTCGGCACCTGTCAATATGGGTATAAAATCAATTGAAATCAATATCTTGTTGAAAGTTGCAAGAGCCGCCATCCGCTCCTGAACGCTGTGTCAGCAGGGCATTTTCTTTGTCCCTTGCCGCGGCCTTCGCTCATCGGGCCAACTGCGCCGCCAGGGCGCGGGCAGCTTCCACGGGATCCGCCGCCTGGGTGATGGGCCGGCCGATGACCACGATGTTGGCGCCGGCCCGTTGCGCCGCCTGGGGGGTGGCGATGCGTTTCTGATCGGCCATGTCCGAGCCGGGCGGGCGGATGCCGGGGACGATGGTGAGAAAATCTTCCCCGCAGGCGGCGCGCACGCTGGCCAGATCGCGCGGCGAGCAGACCACGCCATCGAGGCCGCACGATTGCGCCAACGAGGCCAGTTGCGCCACATGGGCGGCGGTGTCCCTTGCCGTATCGAACCCGGTGGCGGCCAGATCATCCCCGTCCAGGGAGGTGAGCAAGGTCACGGCAACGAGCCTGGCGCGCCCAGCCACCGCCGCGCGGGCGGCCTCCATCATGGCCTGGCCGCCGGTTGCATGGACGTTGACGATGGCCGGGCGGATGGGCAGGCGCATGAGCGAATCCAGCCCCTGCGCCACGGTGTTGGGAATGTCGTGCAATTTCAGATCGAGAAAGACCGGGATGCCCGCCCTGGCCACCTTGGCGTATCCGGCCGGCCCGGCGGCATAGAACAGCTCCATGCCCACCTTGACATAAGCGGCCAGGCCACGCAGCGCCGCGGCCAGGGCAGCGGCCCGGTCCGCGTCCTGAGTGTCCAGCGCCACGCAGATTTCCGCCTTGCGCGAGCCCATCAGATCTTCCAGCCCCAATGCATGGCGACCACGCCGCCGGAGAGGTTGCGATAGCCGGTGCGGGCAAACCCGGCACGGGCGATCATGTCCCTGAAGGTCTCCTGGTTGGGGAACTTGCGGATGCTCTCCACCAGATAGCGGTAGGGCCCGCCATCGCCGGTCACCGCCCTGCCCACCGCCGGGATGACGGTGAAGGAATAGGCATCATAGAGCCTGTCCAGCCCCGGAATGGCCAGCTGCGAAAACTCCAGGCACATGAAGCGCCCGCCGGGCTTCAGCACCCGGTATGCATCGCGCAGGGCCACCTCGATGTGGGCCACGTTGCGGATGCCGAAGGCGATGGTATAGGCATCGAAACGGTTGTCCGCAAAGGGCAGGGCCTCGGCATTGGCGACGGTGAAATCGAGCCGGTTCAGGGGCCGGTTCTCGGCCCATGCGCGGCGGCGGCCCTCCATGAGCATCTGCGGCGAGATGTCGGCCATGGACACCCGCGTGCCCGGCCCGCCGCGCTCCAGGATGCGAAAGGCGATGTCGCCGGTGCCGCCGGCCACATCGAGCACATGAAAGGCCCCTTTTCCCTTCGGTGGCTTGAGGGCAGCGGCGAAATCATCCTTCCACAGCCGGTGCAGACCGCCCGACATGAGATCGTTCATCTCGTCATACTGGCGGGCCACCTTGGCGAAGACTTCGTTGACCAGCTCCTGCTTTTGCGCCTCCGGGACCTCCCGGAAGCCGAAGGAGAGGGTCTTGTCTTCAGATGCCTTGCCGGGCGCTGTCATGATCCAATCCGGAAAAAAGTTAACGGTTGCCGCTTTATAGGGCCAATTGCGCTCGCGAGGCAAATCATGACAAGATTTTGATAACCAGGAAAACAATCAGCATAAGGAACAATTTGATCTGAATGCGGAATAATGTCACACTCCGAAGCGACCGGGAGTGATTCTGCCGCATTGGGGAATGTGGCCAAGGCAAGGTGGGGTTATGAGGCACAGTTTGCGAAACCTGGCCGGGCTTGCGCGCTCCGGCCGCTTCTCCCGGCGCGATTTTCTCAAGATGGCAACAGCCACCGGTGCATTGCCGGTGATTGGCGCCCCGGGACTGGCGGCGCAGCCGAAGCGCGGCGGGCTGTTCCGCGCCGGTCTTGGGTCGGGGTCGAGCACCGATTCGCTCGATCCGGCCACATGGTCGAACAATTTCATGGCCGATGCGGGCCTTGGCGTTTATGCCGACATGCTGTTCGAGATCGGGCCCGATTTCAGCGCCAGGCCCAACCTCGTCGCCTCATACGAGCGCTCCGGTGACGCCAGAACCTGGTCCATGAAGCTGAAGAAGGGCATCGTTTTCCACGATGGCCGCAAGCTGACGGTGCGCGATGTGCTGGCCAGCATCACCCATCACACCGGCGAAAAGACCAAATCCCCCGTCAAGCCGGTGCTGTCGATCATCGAAAGCATGGAAACCGGCGGCGATCACGAGATCGTCTTCCGGCTGAAAACGCCCAATGCCGATTTCCCCTATCTGCTCACCGATTATCACCTGCCCATCCTGCCCGCCCGCGCCGATGGCTCGCTGGACTGGCGCTCGGGCATCGGCACCGGGCCTTACAAGATCACCGGTTTCAAGCCCGGCCAGCGGCTGAAAGCGGTGCGCAACAAGGACTATCACGGCAGCGCCTGGTTCGACGCCGTCGAGCTGATTGTCATTCATGACGTGGTGGCGCGCACCGCCGCCCTCAACGCCGGTGAAATCCATTACATGGACCGGTGCGACCTGAAGACCCTCAACCTTCTCAAGCGCAACCCGGGCATCGAGATCACCGACATCACCAGCCTGTCGCACTATACCGCGCCCATGGATTGCACGAGCGCACCCTTTGATGATGTCAATGTGCGCCTGGCGGTGAAATATGCCATCGACCGCGATGACATCCTGAAAAAGGTGGCCTATGGCCATGGCCGGGTGGGCAATGACGATCCGCTGGCCCCGTCGATGAAATATGCCATCGATCCCAAGCCGGTGCATGCATATGATCCGGACAAGGCGCGCTTTTATCTCAAGAAGGCGGGGCTGAGCTCTCTTGCGGTGGAGATCGCCGCCTCCGACGCGCCCTTCGCCGGAGCCATCGATGCCGCCCAACTGATGCGCGAACACGCAAAGGCGGCGAACATCGATATTTCCGTCAAGCGGGTGCCCGCCGATGGCTACTGGTCCAACGTGTGGATGAAAAAGCCCTGGTGCTTCTCGCAATGGGGCGGGCGGCCCACCGCCGACTGGATGCTCTCCACCGGCTATGCGCCCGATGCGCCATGGAACGAAACGCGCTGGAAGAATCCTCTTTTCGGCGAGCTTCTGCAAAAGGCGCGGCGGGAAAGCGACGAGGCAAGGCGGGTGGCCATGTATGCGCAGATGCAGCAGCTCATCCACGACGATGGCGGCCAGATCGTGCTGATGTTCAACAACTTCGTCTCGGCCATGAGCAGAAAGCTCGGCCACGGTCCGATCAATTCCAACTACGATCACGACGGCGGCTACATGTACAAAAGATGGTGGTTTGCGTAAAAATACGGCCACCTTGCCTATTCCAGGTTGTTGCACTAAGGCAACACTCGTAAAAATAGTGCAACCTTTTGGCCCTCCGGCATGATTGTCTTTACTTCTGGCTGCTAGCATGCGGATCATGAGACATGTGATTCGCATTCATCACCTGCTGGCCGTGGTTCTCGTGGCCCTTGGCGCGCTGGCGGCGGATTCCCGCCATCCGGCGCTGGCCCTGTCATGCAGTTTCGATGTCACCAACATCAACTTCGGAAATGTCGATCTGAGCGACGGCACATCCCATTTCGCCACCGGTGAAATGACCGCCGATTGCTCGGGCAATCCCTTTCAGTGGGTGACCATCTGCCCCAACATCGGCTCGGGCAATGGCAACCCCACCGCCCACGATCCGCGCCAGATGAAGAAATGGGGCAACTCCTCCATCAAGCTCAATTTCAATCTCTACTGGCCCGGATCGAGCACCATCTGGGGCTCATACCTGTGGCCCTATCCGGAGCGGCCGCCGGTTTTGCATCTGCGCCTGTCGTGGGGCGGATCGGGCAACACCTCGAAGACCATCGACGCGCGTCTTTTCGGCGGCCAGAATGCCCATCCGAAAGGCGTCTACTTTTCCAGATTCAACAACAATCACATTCTTTTCCAATACAAGAGCGGCTATTCGCAGGATTGCTCCTCCGGCACGGTCAAGAGCGAAAAGCCCAGCTTCCGGGTGCGGGTGCGCAACGTCAAGAGCTGCACCGTCTCGGCCACGGATATCGATTTCGGCGCGGTGGGCAATCTCGCCTCCAACGTGGACGCCACCGGCACGGTCACCGTGCGCTGCACCTATGACCTGCCCTACAAGATCCGTCTTGACCGCGGCTCGTCCAATGCCTCCAGCCCCACACAGCGCAAGATGTCCAATGGCTCCGATACCATTACCTATGGCACCTATTCCGACGCCGCGCGCAGCCAGCCATGGGGCTGGCTCAACTCCAATGACGTGAACGCCACCGGCACCGGCTACGACCAGACCTTCACCACCTATGGGCGGGTGCCGCCCCAGACCACGCCGCCGCCGGGCAATTACAGCGAGACCATCGTCGTCAAGGTGGTGTTCTGAACTCCCCCCTCTTCCCCGAAGGCCAAAAAAGACTCCCGCAGCGGGCAGAAAATGGTTTAAGGTTTTGTCCAGCCGGTCAGCCCACGCGGCTGACGGGGAAAGTTTGCGCCTGAACAAACCATGAGGGAGGATTCATCATCATGAAACTGCTTGCGAAAATCACCGTTGCCGCCCTGGCCCTGGGGCTGGCCTCCGGCATGGCCGCGGCCAAGGACTGGAAGAGCGTGCGCATCGGCACCGAGGGCGCCTACCCGCCCTTCAACTACAAGGATTCGGCCGGCAACCTGAAGGGCTTCGACATCGACATCGCCAAGGCCCTGTGCGACAAGATGAAGGTCAAGTGCGTCTTTGTCGCCCAGGACTGGGACGGCATCATCCCCGGCCTGCTGGCCAAGAAGTATGACGCCATCGTGGCCTCCATGTCGATCACCGCCGAGCGCAAGAAGAAGGTGGACTTCACCGACAAGTATTACAGCTCCCCGGCGACCTTCGTGGTGCCCAAGGAATCTCCCATCAAGGATGACATCTCGCCCAAGGCCCTGGCCGGCAAGACCATCGGCGCGCAGGCCTCGACCATCCATTCCAACTACCTGGAAGACAACTACAAGGACTCCAAGCTGAAGTTCTACAAGACCCAGGACGAGGTCAACGCCGATCTGGCCTCTGGCCGCCTCGACGCCCAGCTGGCCGACAAGCTGGTGCTTTTCGAATGGCTCAAGACCAAGGCCGGCCAGTGCTGCCGCTTCGCCGGCCCGGGCATCACCGACAAGCGCTGGTTCGGCGAGGGCGCGGGCATCGCCGTGCGCAAGGAGGATCAGGACCTCAAGGCCATGTTCAACAAGGCCCTGAAGGAAATCCTCGCCGACGGCACCTATGCCAGGATCAACAAGAAGTATTTCCCCTTCTCCATCTATTGATGGCAACCTGAACCGGGCGGCGGCTCCATGGGCGGGCCGCCGCCGGTCTGGCGTGTCCGGGGCGCGGCAGGGGGCCTTGCGTGGCCGGGCCGGTCCGCCAGCCCTCCAATGCGAAGGGGCGCTTGATACATGTGGGAGACCCTGCATCTGCTGGCCTGGGGTGATGGCGGCTGGAGCGACGAGCTTTTCGCCGGGCTCAAGATCACCATTACCCTGGCCCTGGCCACCTTGCCCTTTGGCCTCGTCATGGGCCTTCTGGTGGCGCTCGGGCAGATTTCCTCCGAGCCCACCATCGGCCGCGCGGCGCGCATCTATACCACCATATTCCGCGGCCTGCCGGAGCTTTTGACCATTTTCATCGTCTATTTCGGCGGCCAGATGGCGCTGCAGGCGCTCATCGGGCTGTTCGCCGATACCTATGTGGAGGTCAATTCCTTTTTCGCCGGCATGATCGCCCTGGGGCTGGTCTTTTCCGCCTATGCCTCGGAGGTCTTTCTCTCGGCCTTCCGCGGCATTCCGCAAGGCCAGTGGGAGGGGGCGGCGGCCCTGGGGCTGTCGCGATTCGCCGCTTTCAGGCTGGTCATCCTGCCGCAGCTCATCCGGCTGTCCATCGGTGGCCTGGGCAATCTGTGGCTGATCCTCACCAAGGAGACCTCGCTGGTCTCGGTCATCGCCCTCGATGAGCTGCTGCGCCAGACCTCCGTGGCGGTGGGCGCGACCAAGCAGCCCATCTTGTTCTATTCGGTGGCCTGCGCGCTCTATCTGATCCTGTCGCTGATCTCCTCGCAGGGGCTTGGCATGATCGAGCGGCGCGTCAAGCGCGGGGAGGCGCGCTGATGAGCGAAAGTGGCCAGACAACCACCGCCGCCGCCATGGCCCGGCCCGCCCCACCGAAGCGGCGCTGGAGCAGGATGCGCCTGCTGGGCTGGGTGCTCATGGGGGTGTGGATCGCCGCCGGGCTGGCTTCGGTGTGGGTCATGTGGTCCGGATTCGACGCGGAGACCTTCGCGAAGTATTTCCCGCGCATGCTCAGGGGGCTGTGGGTCACAACCCTTCTGGTGATCATTCCCATTTCCCTTGGCGCACTGATCGCCCTGGGCCTGGCCTGGATGCGCCTGTCGGGCAACAAATGGCTGGATGGCGCGGCCTTTGCCTACATGTATTTCTTTCGCGGCACGCCCATGCTGGCGCAGGTCTTCTTGATCTACTACGGGGCCGGACAGCTGCGCCACGCGCTGGAGGCATGGAACCTGTGGTGGTTCTTCCGCGAGGCGTGGTATTGCGTGCTTTTGGCCTTTACCCTGAACACCGCCGCCTATCAGGCGGAGATCTACCGGGTGGCCATTTCGGCGGTGCCCGCCGGGCAGTGGGAAGGGGCTCTGGCGCTCGGTTTGTCGCGGCGGGTGACTTTCTTCAAGGTCATTCTGCCGCAGGCCATGATCACCGCCCTGCGGCCCCTGGGCAACGAGATCATCCTGATGATCAAGGGCTCGGCCATCGCCTCGGTGGTGACCATTTTCGACCTCATGGGGGCAACGCGGCTGGCCTTTTCGCGCACCTTCAATTTCGATGTCTATCTGTGGGCGGCCATCCTCTATCTGATCATCGTCGAGGCCATGCGGCGCATGTGGGACAGGCTGGAGGGCCTTTTGACCCGCCATCTGAAACGCGCCGGAGATGAGGAAAAATGACCACGCCCGCCGCCCGCCTGCGCGCCCATCTGGCCGCAAAGACCTGCCATGTCATGCCCTGTTGCTGGGACGGGCTGAGCGCGAAACTGATCGAGCAGGCCGGGTTTCCCTTCACCTTCATGTCGGGGTTTTCGGTCGCCGCCGGGCGCGCCGGATTGCCCGATACCGGCCTGCTCAGCCTGGGTGAAATCCTCGATACGGGACGCGCCATCACCGGGGCCGTTTCCATACCCGTCCTGGGAGATGGCGATACCGGCCATGGCAATGCGCTCAACGTGCGGCGCACGGTGCGCCAGTTCGCCCGCGCCGGGTTTGCCGCGGTGATGATCGAGGATCAGGTCTCGCCCAAGCGCTGCGGCCACACCGGTGTGCGCGAGGTGATCTGCCGTGACGAGGCGCGCATGCGCATCCAGGCGGCGGTGGATGTCCGGGCGGAGGAAAACCTCGATATTCTCATCCTCGCCAGAACCGACGCGCGCGCCGCCCTTGGCCTGGACGAGGCGCTGCGCCGGGCGGAAATCTTCCACCATCTGGGCGCCGACATCCTCTTCGTCGAGGCGCCGCGCTCACACGAGGAACTGGCGCAGATCCCCGCCGCCGTCACCGGTGTTCACATGGCCAATATGCTGGAAGGCGGGCTGACCCCCCTGCTGGCGCCCGAGGAGCTGGCGCAGATGGGATACCGCATTGCC
Source organism: Hyphomicrobiales bacterium (assembly GCA_026987255.1). Taxonomy (GTDB): domain Bacteria; phylum Pseudomonadota; class Alphaproteobacteria; order Rhizobiales; family Aestuariivirgaceae; genus Thermopetrobacter. The sequence goes on from JALSNA010000188.1 coordinate 11,522, forward strand.
GCCTATCCGCTGACCTTGCTCTCGGCGGCCATGAAGGCCATGACCGAAGCCCTGGCGGCCATGCAGGCGGGCCACCACCCCCACGCCATGCTGATGGATTTCGCAGAGCTGAAAAGACGCATCGGCTTTGATGCCCATGATGAAATGGCCGCCCGCTACGCGCCATCGGGGGATATGGGAAAATCTGAATCCTGACCGATTTGCAATTTTTGCCCGGCTTGACCTTCCAGTTACTGGAAGGATTACATTGTCCGCAGCAAAGATCATTCATCAGGAGTTTTCCCATGTCCGATTGTTGCGGAACGAGTTGTTGCGGCGGCGATGAGCCTGTCATGAAGGTGGGCGAGACGGTGCGCGATCCGGTCTGCGGCATGACCGTCGATCCAAAGAACCCGGACAAGCCCTGGACGGAATATCACGGCGAGGTCATCCGCTTTTGCAATCCCAAGTGCAAGGAGAAGTTCCTGGCCGCTCCGGGAGCCTATCTGAAAGGCGTCGATCCGGTCTCCGGCGCGGTGGTTCACAAGCCCACCGCCGACTGGATGGCCAAATGGGAGGGCCACAGGGTCTATTTCGAATCGCCCGGGAACCTGAAGCTCTTCGAGGCCAATCCGGAAGCCTTCTCGGCGCGGCTTGAGCCGCTGGCCCAGCCCGCGGCGGCGGCCGGGGCCAAGTGGGTCTGCGCCTGTCACCCGGAGGTGGTCTCCGACGGCCCCGGAGATTGCCCCATCTGCGGCATGGCCCTGGAGCCGTCGGTCAGCCCCGAGGCCGCCGGCGAGGACGAGGACCGCGAGCTGAAGGATTTCAGCTTGCGCTTCAAGGTGGGGCTGGTGTTCACCATCCCGCTGCTGATCATTTCCATGGGGCCGCTGTTCGGCCTGCGGCTGCCCGCCTTCCTCAGCGGCCAGATGGGCCATGTCATCCAGCTCATCCTGGCCACGCCGGTGGTGCTGTGGTGCGGCGCGCCGTTTTTCAAGCGCGCCCGGGATTCCATCAAGAGCCGCAATTACAACATGTGGACGCTCATCGGACTGGGCACCGGCGCGGCCTGGGCCTTCTCCGCCGTGGCCACCCTGGCGCCGGGCATCTTTCCGCCTGCCCTGCGCAACCCCGATGGCACCATGAGCGTCTATTTCGAATCGGCGGCGGTGATCATCCTGCTGGTGCTGGTGGGCCAGATCCTGGAGCAAAAGGCGCGCAAGAAGACCGGTGACGCCATCCGCGCCCTCATGACCCTGCTGCCGGCCAGGGCGCACCGCATCCGCGAGGATGGCTCGGAGGAGGACATCGAGGCCGATTACGTGGTCATCGGCGACAGGCTGCGGGTGCGCGCCCATGAGGCGGTGCCGGTGGACGGCATCATCCTGGAGGGCCACAGTTCCGTGGATGAATCCATGCTCACCGGCGAATCCATGCCGGTGGAAAAGGCGCCGGGTGACGAGGTCATCGGCGGCACCAGGAACCTGGCCGGTTCCTTCATCATGGAGGCGCGCCGGGTGGGGGCGGGCACCACCCTGGCGCAGATCGTCGCCATGGTGGGCGAGGCCAGACGCACCCGCGCGCCCATCCAGTCGCTGGCCGACAGGTTCGCCGGGTGGTTCGTGCCCGCGGTGGTGGCTGTGGCCATCATGGCCTTTGCCGCCTGGATGCTGTGGGGGCCAGAGCCGCGCTTTGCCTATGCCATGGTGGCGGCCGTCTCGGTGCTGATCATCGCCTGTCCATGCGCCTTCGGCATGGCCACGCCCATGTCCATCACCGTGGCCTGCGGGCGCGGGGCGCGCGCCGGCATCCTGATCAAGGACGCCGCCCACCTGGAGCGGCTGGCCGAGGCCGATACCCTGATCATCGACAAGACCGGCACCATCACCACCGGCAGCCCGCAAGTCACCGATATCCTGGCCCATGGCGGGACCGCCGAAGTGGGGCTTGTCGCCCTGGCGGCGAGCGCCGAGAGCGGCTCGGCCCATCCGCTGGCCGAGGCCATATTGCGCAAGGCCGAAGAGATGGGCGCGAAGGCGGCAAGACCCGAGCGGTTCGAGACCCATACCGGAGAAGGCGTGGTGGCCACCATCGGCGGCAAGCCCCTCGCCCTGGGCAATGGCGCGCTCATGGCGCGGCTCGGCGTGGATATCTCGCCACTTGAGGAGAAGGCAGCCGCCTTGCGCGAGGAAGGCAAGACGGTGGTCTTTCTGGCCGCCGGGGACAAGCTGCTGGGGGCGCTGGCCATTGCCGATCCGGTGAAGGACAATGCCGCGCGGGCCCTGGAGGCCCTCAAGGCCCATGGCATTGCCCATGTCATCATGGCCACCGGCGATGAGGAAGTGACCGCTCGGGCGGTGGCGCGCAAGGTGGGC
>JALSNA010000189.1 GCA_026987255.1 Hyphomicrobiales bacterium
CGACAATCTGGTCTGCGATGCCGAACCTGACAGCAAATTGCGCGCCGCCCTGGAGGAAAACAACGTGATGGTGCGCGTGGCCCAGGCCGAAGACCAAAACTGAATCCAAACCGCGCCGGGGTGAAAGTTGACGAAAATTCCCTTTGTGCTGTTGCCTATTCAGTCACAGCTTGTTACTGCGTGGTCATTTCCGTGCAGGATATTTGCAAACGATGCGGTGAAACAGCCTGCATTGAGGCCGGAGGGGCAAGGTGAGCACAATCCTCGACACATGCGGCGTGGCGGTCATCGGCGGCGGCGTCGTCGGCTGCGCCATGGCCCGGCGCATGGCGCTCGATGGCCTCGATACGGTGCTGCTGGAAAAGGCTCCGGACATTCTCGATGGCGCATCGAAGGGCAACAGCGCCATCTTGCATACCGGTTTCGATGCCCCGCCGGGCTCGGTGGAGCATGCCTGCATGGTGGCCGGATATGCCGAATACATGGACATCCATGAATCCCTGAACCTGCCGGTGCTCAAAACGGCCGCCCTGGTGGCCGCCTGGAGCGGCGAGGAAGAAGAGCGGCTGCAAGATGTTCTGGCCAAGGCGCACGAAAACGGCGTGATGGATGCCGCCCTGGTGAGCGGCAAACAGGCGCGCGCCATTGCGCCGGGGCTGCACGAGGGCATCCGCGCGGCGGTGCATGTGCCGCGCGAATATGTCATCGATCCATGGTCGGCCCCCCTGGCCTATCTGACCCAGGCGCTGGCCAACGGGGCGCGGGCCCATTTCAACGCCGGCGTCATCACCGCCCGGCGCAAGGCGGATGGCTGGCTGCTGGAGACGCCGCGCGGGGATGTGCGGGCCGCCCATGTGATCAATTGCGCCGGTCTGCATGGCGATCTGGTGGAGGAGGCCATCTTCGGCAGGGCGCACTTCGAGATCCGGCCGCGCAAGGGGCAGTTCGTGGTCTTCGACAAGGCGGCGGGCGCACTGCTGGAGACCATCATCCTGCCGGTGCCGACGGAGCGCACCAAGGGCATCGTCGTGTGCCCGACCATTTTCGGCAATGTCCTCGTGGGGCCCACGGCGGAGGATCAGAAAAGCCGCGATGACGCCTCGGTGGATGCCGAGACCCTCAAGGCGCTGATCCGGCGGGCGGTGGAGATCCTGCCGGCGCTGAAGGACATGCCGGTCACCGCCACCTATGCCGGCATCCGCCCGGCGACGGAAAAAAAGCATTACCGCATCGCCCACCGCCCCGAGGATCACTGGACGACGGTGGGCGGCATCCGCTCCACCGGGCTGACCGCCGCCCTTGGGATCGCCACCCATGTGCGCGATCTCATGGCCGAGGGCGGCATGGCCTTTTCACCGCTGGAAAATCCGCAGGTTCCGCAAGTGCCCAACCTGGCGCAATCGCGGCGGCGCGACCATGCCCGGCCCGGCTATGGGGAGATCGTCTGCCATTGCGAATCGGTGACCGAGCGCGAAATCCGCGCCGCCCTGGAAGGCCCGCTGGCGGCCGGCTCGCTGGCGGGGCTGAAGCGGCGCACGCGCGCCACCATGGGGCGCTGCCAGGGATTCTATTGCACGGCGCGGCTGGCGGAGCTGACGCGCGAGGCCTTTGCCGAGCCGCTGGCGGTGGGAGAGGCTCATGAGTGACCATCCCATGAGCCGGGATCGCGTCCACAGGACATGTGACGTGGCCATCATCGGCGGCGGGCCATCCGGGCTGGCGGCGGCCATGGAGCTCAAGCGGCTGGGCGCTGGCCGGGTGGTGGTGCTGGAGCGCGAAGCCCAGGCGGGCGGCATCCCGCGCCATTGCGGCCATCCGCCCTTCGGCCTGCTCTCCCACAAGAGGCTCATGACGGGGCCGTCTTTTGCCCGCCTCATCGTCCGCGAGGCGCTGGATGCGGGGGTGGAGATCTTGCCGCGGGCAACGGTGATGGGCCTGCATCCGGGTGGCAAAGTGGATGTCAGCCATCCCGATGGCTCCTTCACCATGCAGGCGCGCCGGGTGCTGATGGCCACCGGCGTGCGCGAGACGCCGCGTTCGGCGCGGCTGGTGTCCGGAACCCGCGCGCTGGGCATTCTCAACACCGGGGCGCTTCAGGGCATGGTCTATCTGAAGAACCTTGCGCCCTTCCGCCGCCCGCTCATCGTGGGCAGCGAGCTCGTCTCGCTCACCGCCGTTTTCACCTGCCGCAGGGCGGGCATCCGGCCGGTGGCGATGATCGAGCCCTCGGCGCGCCCCATCATGCCCTGGCAATTGCACCAGGTGGTGCGCGCGCTTGGCGTGCCCTTGCGGCTGAAGACGCAGATCGACAGCATCCTCGGACACGGCCGGGTGGAGGCGGTGCGCCTGCGGGTGGCCGATGGCTCCACCCTCGAGATGGCCTGCGACGGCGTTCTGTTCACCGGGCGCTTCACGCCGGAATCGAGCCTGGCGCGGAGCTCTCATCTGTCCATCGATGCGGGCACCGGCGGGCCGCTCAGCGACCAGTTCGGGCGCTGTTCCGATCCGGCCTTCTTCGCCACCGGCAACCTGCTGCGGCCGGTGGAGCATCATGAATGGTGCTGGCGCGAGGGCAAATCGGCGGCGCGGTGGATTCTTCAGGACATGAACGGCGAACTGCCCGAAGGAGAAACCCTGCGCCTGCGGGTGAGCGCACCCATCCGCTTTTGCATGCCCCAGCTGCTGGTGCGCGGGGCACAAGGCGGCATGGGGCAGGTGCAATTGCGGGTGGCTCAGCCGGTGCGCGGGCGGCTTTGCGCCAGCGACGGGGAAAACCTGCTGTGGGCGCGGAACGTGCGCGCCATGCCCGAGCAGCGCATCCTCATCCCCACCGCTCCACTGCTCAAGGCGCGGCGCGGCGGGGATATTCTCATCCGCTTCGCCTGAGGCGCAAAAAGGCCCTCCGGAGACCTTCCGGAAGGCCTTTTTCATCAGGGCCTGAAACCCCCTACCAGACGCGGACGCGGTGGCAATGGCGGCGGCCGCGCACCAGACGCCAGACATAGCGGTGCCGCCAGGGGCTCCACACGCGGATGCGGCGGGTGTGGCGGTGGCAGCGGTAGCGCCAGCGGGGGGCGTAATAGGCCGGGTAATAACCGCCATAATAGCCACCGTAATAGCCGCCAAAGACGCCGGGCAGGCCGATGCCCACATGGATGACGGTGCGCGCCTCGGCCCTGTCCGGGGTCATGGTCAGCCCGGCGGTGGCGATGGCGGCGACTGTGGCGGCGGCGATGGTGAACTTGCGCAACATGGTGTGATCTCCTTCTTTTGATCTCCTTCGACAGCGGCTGTTTGCCGCTGATGTCCGCCAATATGCGCCTGTCCATATGAACTCGCCCTGAGGGGGATGTTCAGAAGGGGTTCACGTTTGTTGACGCTGGAGAAGGAGGGGTTTTGTCTTTTGCATGTGTGCGCAAAGGGGTTTGCGCACTCGCGCCGGCCCACGCCCGCATTTTTGCACGGAGGTGCGTCGCGCCGGCCCGCGCCCCCGCCCAACCGCCCAAGATTGTGAGCAAGACGGTTGGGCGGGGGCTCGGGCCTTTTTTGTGCGCTCGTTCGCGGGGTTGGCATGGGTCTTGCCC
>JALSNA010000190.1 GCA_026987255.1 Hyphomicrobiales bacterium
CATGCTTCATCCCGGAGCCTTTTCGCCCTTGCCAATACCTTCAAGGTATTGCCTGCGGACGAAAAGACACCGGGATTTTGCCTGAATCCTGCATCCACCATCCCTCTTTATGAGTCCTGACCCTAGGGCGCAGACCCTCAGGCTGGTTTTTGCACCGCGCGAGCAAGGCCTTCAAGGTCTCTTGTCAGGCCATCGTCTTCATTCTGCGGGCGGGCCACCATGAGCACCGGCAGGCGCAAGGTTCGCGCCGCGCGCAACAGGGGCAGGCCGGAGGGGGCGCCCGAGTTGCGGCAGATGAGCCATTGCGCGCGGCTGGCGCGCAGCAGGGCCAGCTCGCGCGCCACGCATCCGCGCGGCCCTTCGCGGATGATGCGCCAGCGCGGCGGCGGCGAAAAGTGCGGCGGCGTCATGACGCGGGCGAAAAGGCGCAGATCGGGGCGGGGGCGCAAAGCCGCCAACCCCTTGCTTCCCAGGGCGGCGAAGGCGTGCGCGCCTTGGGGCATCATGGTTGCGGCATGGGCGATGCTCTCAGCCGCGATCCAGCGATCCTCCCTGCCCGGCCGCCAGGGCTCATGGGCCAGGCGCAGGCGCGGGACATCGGCCATTTTCGCCGCCGCCGCGGCATTGGCCTGGATGGTGGTGGCGAAGGGATGGGTGGCGTCCAGCAGACAATCGGCCCTTTCGCGCCGCAGCCATTCCGCCAGCCCCCTTGCGCCGCCAAAGCCGCCGCGATGGATGCGCACATCGGCGGGCAGGCGCGGATTTGTGGTGATGCCGGCGAGGGAATAGATCACCTCATGCCCCTGGTTGCGCAATCTTGCCGCCGCCTGCCTGGCCAGGCCGGTGCCGCCCAGGATGAGGATCTTGCGGCTCTTGTCACACATGGGCCAGGACCTTGCCGGCGCGGTCCACCACCAGAACGCCGGCGCGCACCGGCGCATGGCGCAAGGTCTCCCCGATGGTCTCCAGGGCCTTGCGGGCAATGATGGCGGGCAGATCGATGCCCTGCCCGCGGGCCAGATCGTGGGCCTGCAAGACGCTGACAGCCCCGGCGATGGCGGGACAGGCGGCATCGGAGGCCAGCCTTGCCATGTCCACGCGGGCGCGGGCGGAATGCAGATCGAGCGCGCCCTGCCCCAGCTTGGCCATCTTGGCCAGGCCACCGGCGATGGTCAGGCGCGGCAGGGGATGGGCGCGGATATATTTCAGCAGGCCGCCGGCGAAATCGCCCATGTCGATGAGCGCCTGTTCGCAGAGGCCGAGGGTTTCGCGGGCGGCCATTTCCGACATCCTGCCGGTGCAGCCGGCCACATGGGGCAGGTTCAGGGCGCGGGCCACGTCCAGGCCTTCGCGGATGGCGGCGATCCAGGCGGCGCAGGAATAGGGGCGCACTATGCCGGAGGTGCCGAGAATGGAGAGCCCGCCATTGATGCCCAGGCGCGGGTTCATGGTGCGCGCGGCCAGCTCCTCGCCGCCGGGGATGGCGATTTCCACGGCGAAATCGCACGGCTGGCCGAAGGCCTGAGCCACCGCCTCCAGATTGTCGCGGATCATCAGGCGCGGGGCGGGATTGATGGCGGCCTCGCCCACCGCCAGGGGCAGGCCGGGCAAGGTCACGGTGCCCACCCCCTCGCCGGCGTGAAAGCTCACCCCCTGCCCCGCTCCGGCGCGGCGCACGGTGGCGATGACAAGCGCACCGTGAGTCACGTCCGGGTCGTCGCCGGCATCCTTGACGATGCCGGCGCGGGCAAAATCCGCTCCCTTCTCGCGCAGCGCGAGCGCGAAGGCCGGAGTCTCGCCCCCCGGCAGGGCAATGCGCACCGGATCGGGGAAATCGCCTCCCAGCAGGGCGCAGGCCGCAGCCCTGGCGGCGGCGGTGGCGCAGGCGCCGGTGGTCCAGCCGCGGCGCAGTTTCTTGTGAGGGATTTGCTCCATGCCTGAATCTCTATATAGAAAAAGGCCATGTGACAACTTTTCAGGAACGGGCGGATCATGGCTCAGATGCGCAAAACGGGTCTTGCGGTGCCAGAAACAGTGGCGCTGGCGCCCTTTCGCGCCGGTGATGTGTGGCTGGCCGGGGCCGGGCCGGGGGCGGTGGAGCTGTTGACGCTGATGACCCTGCATGGGCTGCAAAACTGCGATGTCGTGGTTCATGACGCCCTGGTCAATCCGCACATCCTCGCCCTGGCGCGGCCGGGGGCCGAGATCATCAAGGCGGGCAAGCGCGGCGGGGATGCGCGCTCGGCGCGCCAGGACGAGATCACGCAGCTGCTCATCGAACTGGCCGGGCAAGGCAGGCGCGTCCTGCGGCTGAAGGGGGGCGATCCCTATCTCTTCGGGCGCGGGGCGGAAGAGGCCCTGGCGCTGGCGCGCGCCGGGGTGAATTTCCGCGTCATCCCCGGCATTCCGGCCGGGATCGGCGGGCTGGCCTATGCCGGGATCCCGGCCACCAGCAAGGAGGTAAACTCTTCCTTGCTGTTCATCACCGGCCATGACCGCCACGGCCAGGTGCCATCGAGCGCCGACTGGGAGGCCATCGCGCGGGCCGGGGAGGTCATCGTGCTCTACATGGCGCTGCGCAAGGCGCGCGAGGTGGCGGCGCGCCTTCTGAGCGCCGGGCGCAGCGCCTGTGAGGCGGTCACATTCGTTTCCCGGGCCTCGCTGCCGGATCAAAGGGTGCATGAAACCACCCTGGCGAAGCTGGCGCGCGGGAATTTCGATACCGCGGCGGTGGCCGGGCCGGCGCTGGTGGTGATCGGACAGGCGGGCCGGCGGCGCGCCGAGCTGGACTGGTTCACGCCACTGCTGAAGGAGGCGGATCTTGGCTGAAACCCTGCTCATCGCGGCGCCGGCCTCCAACACCGGCAAGACGCTGATCACCCTCTCCCTGCTGGCGCTGATGAGGGCGCGCGGGGTGGACGTGGCGGCGGCCAAGGTGGGGCCTGATTACATCGACCCGGCCTTTCATGCCGCCGCGAGCGGAAACGAATGCGTCAACCTCGATCCGTGGGCCATGGGCAAGGAGGAGCTGGCGGCCCGGCTGGCAAGGGCCGGAGCGGGGCGCGAGCTTTTGCTCATCGAGGGGGTCATGGGGCTGTTCGACGGTGCGGCCGCAAGCTCCGGCGCATCCGGGCATGGCGGCTCGACGGCGGATCTGGCGGCCATGTTTTCCATTCCGGTGGTGCTGGTGCTCGATTGCGCCCGCCAGGGGCAATCGGTGGCGGCGGTGGCGCAGGGCTTTGCGCGCTTTCGCGCCGATGTGCCCATCGCCGGGTTCATCCTCAACCGGGTGGCCACGGAACGCCACGGGCAGATGTTGCAGGCGGCCATCGAGGAGGCCACCGGCCTGCCGGTGTGCGGCAAGGTCATGCGCCATGAGGCGCTCAGGCTGGCGCATCGCCACCTGGGGCTGGTGCAGGCGGGCGAACGCGCGGATTTGAGCGATTTTCTCGCCCGCGCCGCGCAGGTGGCGGCGCACGACATTTCCACCTGCCGTCTGGCCGGCCTGACGCGGCCGGTGGAGCCGCGAGGGGCGGATTTCACCCCCCT
>JALSNA010000191.1 GCA_026987255.1 Hyphomicrobiales bacterium
GGGGGAGCGGGCCGGCGCGACGCACTTCCGTGCAAAATGCGCCCGCGGGCCGGCGCGACGCGCCTCAGCGCAAAATGATAGGCCCATGCCCCCGCCCAACCGTCTTGCCTATAATCTGGGCGGTTGGGTGGGGGCGTGGGCCGGAGCGACGCACCTCCGTGCACAAAGAAAGGCTCGAGCCCCCTCCCATCCACCTTGCGTATAATCCTGGGTGGATGGGAGGGGGCGCGGGCCGGAGCGACGCGCCTCAGCGCACAAAAACAGGCCCACTCCCCCTCCCGGACGCCTCACCTATCCTCTGGGTGGCCGGGAGGGGGCGTGGGCCGGTGCGACGCACCTTCGTGCATAAAGAAAGGCCCACTCCCCCTCCCGGATGCCTCCCCCACAATCTGGGCGGCCGGGAGGGGGAGAGGGCCGGTGCGCCGCACTTCCGTGCAAAAAAGCGGGCGCGGGCCGGCGCGACGCACCTCCGTGCACAAAGCCCCCCGCGCTTTCATCAGGCCGGGAAGGTGCGGGGGCGTTTCTGGGCCAGCATGACACCGGCCAGGGTGAGAGCGGCAAAGAGCATCTGCACGGAATTGAGCCGCTCGCCCAGCCACAGCCAGCTGATGAGAACGGCCAGCACCGGGATCAGGTTGAGCATGACCGAGGCGCGCGCCGCCGTCAGGCGCGAGATCCCGGCGTTGTAGAGCCCATAGGCCAGCACCGTCACGCCGATGCCCAGATAGAGCAGCAATCCGCCATTGCGCGGCGTGCTCAGAACCGCCCGGTCCGGGCCGAACAGATCGAAGGCCCCGGGCAGGAAGAAGACCGCGCCCGTCATCATCTGGATGCCGGTGAGCAGCCAGATGTCATAGCGCCTGCTCATGCGCTTGACGATCAGCATGTATCCGGTGGCCGCCACCATGGCCAGGAACTCCATGAAGTTGCCCAGCCACGGGTGCGGCGCGGACAGATCGGGGCCTCCAGCCAGTGTCAGGCCGATGACCCCGGCGATGGAGAGCAAGAGCCCGGCGCTCATGTTGCGGCTCATCGGCTCATGATAGAAGATCACCCCGCCCAGCGCCGCCAGCAGCGGAAAGACCGCCACCACCATGCCCGCCTGCGAGGCCGAGGTCAGGGTCAGGGCGTGCATCTCCAGGGAGAAATACAGGCATGGCTCGAACCCGGCCAGCGCCAGCAGCCACCAGATATCGCCCTTGCGCCGCTCGGCGCGCTTCCAGCCACGCGCCACGAAGGGCAAAAGGATGATCGAGGCGATGATCATGCGCGCCCAGATCATGGCCATCGGGTGCATGACGCCGAGCAGCGCCTTCATCACCGGAAAGGCGCTGGCCCACAGCAGGACAGAGCCGAAAACGGCCAGCAGAACCGCCGCCTCGCCCACCGGCCGCACCGTCATCTGCGCTCCCTGACTCATGCCGCCGAAATCTCCCGTAAACAAAAAAGCCCCGGCACGGTGGGCGTGCCAGGGATTTTTGTCAACGGGACTTTTGTGCCATCCGCCTGCTTCGAGTCCTGCGCCTCTCTTTCAGCAACAGGAAAGCGGGTCCATTTGTTCGCGGCAGGATGGAGCAGCTGGAAGCCCTTTCATTCCCCCAGCGATTCCCAGAACTTTTTCGCCTTGGCGAAGAAGCCTTCGGACTTGGGCGAGTTGTCGCGCGCTTCTGCTTCGAACTCGCGCAAAAGCTCCTTCTGGCGCTCCGTCAGGTTGACCGGCGTCTCCACGTCCACCTGGATGTAGAGATCGCCCCGGCGCGAGGAATTGAGCACCGGCATGCCCAGCCCCTTGAGGCGGAACTGGCGGCCGCTCTGGGTGCCCGCCGGAATGGCCACCTTGGCTTTCTTGCCCTCGATGGTGGGAGCCTCGAAATCTCCCCCCAGCGCGGCGGTGACCATGGAGATGGGAATGCGGCAGAACAGATCGGCCCCGTCCCTTTGGAAGAACTCGTGCGGGCGGATGGACAGGAAGATATACAGATCGCCCGCCGGGCCGCCACGCAGCCCCGCCTCGCCCTCTCCGGCCAGGCGGATGCGCGTGCCATCCTCCACCCCGGCCGGAATCTTCACCTGCAAGGTGCGTTCCTTGGCCACCCGGCCGGCGCCGGAGCAGGCATCGCATGGGTCGGAGATGATCTGGCCCTGGCCGTGGCATGACGGGCAGGTGCGCTCGACGGTGAAAAAGCCCGACTGGGCGCGCACGCTGCCATGGCCGCGGCAGGTGGGGCAGGTGCGCGGCGACGATCCGGCCTTGGCGCCGGAGCCTGAGCAGGCCTCGCAGGTCACCGCCGTATGCAGCTTGATGGTCGCGGTCTTGCCGAAAAAGGCCTCCGGCAGGGTGATTTCCAGATTGTAGCGCAGATCGGAGCCGCGCTGGGCCCGCGCCCCGCCGCGGGGCCGCCCGCCGCCCATGAAGTCCCCGAACATCTCCTCGAAGATGTCGGACATGGAAGCGCCGAAATCGGGCCCGAATCCGCCACCGCCGAAGGGCCCGCCGCCGCCGCCGCCGTTTTCGAAGGCGGCATGGCCGTAGCGGTCATAGGCGGCGCGCTTTTGCGGATCCTTGAGCACCTCGTAGGCCTCCGCCACCTCCTTGAAGCGCTGCTCGGCATCCGGATCGTCGCGGTTGGCGTCCGGGTGATATTTCTTGGCCATGCGCCGGAAGGCCACCTTCAGCTCCTTTTCGGAGCAGCTGCGCGAAACGCCGAGGATTTCATAGTAGTCTCGTTTGGCCATCTGGGCCCCGCCTTGCATCATCTGGGTAAACCGTCCGGAAAACTGTCTGGTTATGGTGGAATTCGCCCCTCAAGGCAAGATGCGCGAAAGCCCCCGCCCCCTGTTGCAAGGGAGCGGGGGCCGGTTTTCGTCAGCGCCTCTTACGACTTCTTGTCGTCATCGACTTCCTCGAAGTCGGCATCGACGACATCGTCGCCGCCGGCCTCGGCCGAAGCGCTCTGCTCGCCGCCACCTGCGGAGGCCGCGGCTTCGGCCTGCTCGGCCTTGTAGGCCGCCTCGCCGATCTTCATGGCCGCCTGGGCCAGCTCGGTGGTCTTGGCCTTGATGGCTTCCGCATCATCGCCCTCGGAGGCCTTCTTGAGCTCTTCGATGGCCGCCTCGACGGCCTTCTTGTCCTCCTCGGAGACCTTGTCGCCCATGTCGGCGAGGGTCTTTTCGGTCGAGTGGATCAGGCCCTCGGCCTGGTTCTTCGCCTCGATCAGCTCCTTGCGCTTGCGGTCTTCCTCCGCGTGCGCCTCGGCCTCCTTGACCATCCTCTCGACCTCCTCGTCGGACAGCCCGCCGGAGGCCTGGATCTTGATCTGCTGCTCCTTGCCGGTGGCCTTGTCCTTGGCCGAGACATGGACGATGCCATTGGCGTCGATGTCGAAGGTCACCTCGATCTGCGGCACGCCGCGCGGCGCCGGCGGGATGCCCACCAGGTCGAACTGGCCGAGCAGCTTGTTGTGGGCGGCAATCTCGCGCTCGCCCTGGAAGACCCGGATGGTCACCGCGTTCTGGTTGTCTTCCGCCGTGGAGAAGATCTGGCTCTTCTTGGTCGGGATGGTGGTGTTGCGGTCGATCAGCCGGGTGAACACGCCGCCCAGCGTCTCGATGCCCAGGCTCAGCGGCGTCACGTCGAGCAACAGCACGTCCTTGACATCGCCGGTCAGCACGCCGCCCTGGATGGCCGCGCCCATGGCCACCACCTCGTCCGGGTTCACGCCCTTGTGCGGCTCCTTGCCGAAGAACTCCTTGACCGTCTCGATGACCTTGGGCATGCGCGTCTGGCCACCAACCAGGATCACCTCGTCGATGTCCTTGGCAGACAGGCCGGCGTCCTTCAGGGCCTTCTTGCACGGCTCGATGGAGCGCTCGATGAGATCGTCCACCAGGCTTTCCAGCTTGGCGCGGGTCAGCTTGACCTGCAGATGCTTCGGCCCGGAGGCATCGGCGGTGATGAACGGCAGGTTGACCTCCGTCTGGGTGGAGGAGGACAGCTCGATCTTGGCCTTCTCGGCCGCCTCCTTGAGCCTTTGCAGGGCCAGCTTGTCTTCGCGCAGGTCGATGCCCTGCTCCTGCTTGAAGGTATCGGCCAGGTAATCGACAATGCGCATGTCGAAGTCCTCGCCGCCCAGGAAGGTGTCGCCATTGGTGGATTTCACCTCGAAGACGCCATCGCCGATCTCCAGGATGGAGATGTCGAAGGTGCCGCCGCCCAGGTCATAGACCGCGATGGTGCCCGCATCCTTCTTGTCCAGGCCATAGGCAAGCGCTGCCGCCGTCGGCTCGTTGATGATGCGCGGCACGTCCAGCCCCGCGATCTTGCCGGCGTCCTTGGTGGCCTGGCGCTGGGAGTCGTTGAAGTAGGCCGGAACGGTGATGATCGCCTGCTTGATGTCCTCGCTCAGGGCGCGCTCGGCGGTTTCCTTCATCTTGGTGAGGATGAAGGCGGAGATCTGCGCCGGCGAATATTTCTTGCCGCGCGCCTCCACCCAGGCATCGCCATTGTCCGCCTTGACCACCTTGTAGGGCACCAGCTCGATGTGCTTTTTCACGATCGGGTCATCGAAGCGCCGTCCGATCAGGCGCTTGATGGCGAAGATGGTGTTCTCCGGGTTGGTGACCGCCTGGCGCTTGGCGGGGATGCCCACCAGCACCTCGCCCTCGTCGGTGAAGGCGACGATGGAGGGCGTGGTGCGCGCGCCCTCGGCGTTTTCCAGAACCTTGGCGTTCTTGCCATCCATGACCGCCACGCACGAGTTCGTGGTGCCAAGGTCAATGCCGATAATCTTGCCCATTTACAGTATCCTCCTTGCGGACAGGCCGGTTGATTGAAATCCCCTCTGCGGCGGTTTCGTCCGGTTCGGCCCGTCTCCCGTGGTTGAAGTGGTTATCCTGAATTCATCCGGCCCCGGATCAATCCGTGCCGGATTGCCCAAGGCCCCTGTTCGGGTGCTTATATAGGTATGGCAAAAAAGCCCATCAAGCGCGCGCGGGAAAATAAATGACGGAAATTTCATCCCCTGACTGGCCACAAGGCTTGCGGCTTTTTCCCGCCGCCCTGGATGCGGTGGCGCAGGCGGAGCTGCTGGACGCGGTGGTGGAGCTGATAGGCGAAGCGCCCTTCTTCACCCCGCGCATGCCGCGCTGGGGGCGGCCCTTTTCGGTGCGCATGAGCAATTTCGGCCCCCTGGGCTGGGTTTCGGACATCTCCGGCTACCGCTACCAGCGCCATCATCCGGAGACGGACAGGCCCTGGCCGCCCATGCCGCAAGCCCTGCTGGAACTGTGGGACACTTTCGCCCGCTGGCCGGCGCCGCCGCAGGCCGCCCTGGTCAACCATTACCGCCCCGGGGCGCGCATGAGCCTGCATGTGGACCGCGACGAAAGGGACCTGCGCGCCCCCATCCTGTCCATTTCACTGGGCGATGACGCCTTGTTCCGCATCGGCGGGCCGCAAAGGCGCGATCCCACCTGCTCGTTGCGCCTGCGCGCGGGCGACATATTGCTCATGGCCGGGGCCGCGCGGCGCTGTCATCACGGCATCGACCGCATCTATCCGGGCACAGCCAGATTGCCGCGCGCCATCGGCGAGGGGCGCATCAACATCACCCTGCGGCGGGTGGACAAGGGCTGATGATGTCTTCCGCCGGCCTTGCTTCAGGAGGGCGCCTCTTCCTCCTTGCGGCCATAGGCATCCTCGTAACGCACGATGTCATCCTCGCCCAGATAGGCCCCGGATTGCACCTCGATGAGCACGGCGGGAAGCTTGCCGGGGTTCTCCAGCCGGTGGCGATTGCCAATGGGAATATAGGTGGATTCATTTTCCGCCAGCAGGAAGGTTTCCTCCCCGTTGGTGACCCGCACCGTGCCGCGCACCACCACCCAGTGCTCGGCGCGGTGATGGTGGCTTTGCAAGGATAGCTTGGCCCCCGGCTTGACCATCAGCGTCTTGACCTGAAAACGCTCCCCGGCCGCCAGCTTTTCATACCACCCCCAGGGGCGGTAGACCCGCGCATGCATGATGGCCTCCGAGCG
The DNA here is from genome assembly GCA_026987255.1 of Hyphomicrobiales bacterium. GTDB lineage: Bacteria > Pseudomonadota > Alphaproteobacteria > Rhizobiales > Aestuariivirgaceae > Thermopetrobacter. The sequence goes on from JALSNA010000191.1 coordinate 6,037, forward strand.
CCCCTGCGCCTTGAGCTCTTCCACCAGCTTGCCGACATCCTGGGCATGATCCCTGGAGGCCACCAGGACGGCATCCTTGGTTGCCACGGCGAGAATGCCCTCAAGGCCGATGACCGAAAGGCAGGCCCCGTCCACGCTGTGCACATAGCTGTCGCGGGTATCGCGCAGCATGACATCACCGCGCGCCACATTGCCGCAACCGTCCTTGTCCATCATCCGCCAGATGGCCGGCCATGCGCCAAGGTCGTCCCAGCCGGAATCCAAGGGCACGCAGCGGATGTTGCCGGCCTTTTCCATGATGGCGTAATCCAGCGAGATGGCCGGGCACTGCTCATAGGCGGCCTTGTCCAGGCGCAGGAAGTCCAGATCCTCGCGGGCCTTCTCCAGCGCCGCGCGGCAGGCGCAGAGTATCCGGGGCGCATGAGTCCGGAAGGCGGCGATCATGGCATCGGCGCGGAACAGGAACATGCCGGCGTTCCAGTAGTGATTGCCCGCCTCCAGATAGGCTTGCGCCGTCTGCCGTGAGGGTTTTTCGGTGAAGGCGGAAACCCTCAGCGGCACATCGCCATCTTCGGTGGCGATGTAGCCATAGCCGGTTTCCGGCCCCGTGGGGCGGATGCCGAAGGTCACGATGTGTCCCGCCTGCGCCGCTTGCATGCCGCGCCGCACAGAGCGGGCGAAACCGGCGGCGTCACTCACCACGTGGTCCGATGGCAAAAGCAGCAGCAGCCTGCGCTCATCAAGGCGCGCCGCGTGCAGCGCCGCGATCAGGGCGGCAGGCGCGGTGTTGCGCCCCACCGGCTCCAGGATGATGGTGTCCACGGGCCGGGCGATGGCGGCGGCCTGCTCGGCGGCCAGGAATCGATGGTCATTGTTGCACAGGATGGAGGGAGTGGCGAAAGCGGCATCGTCCAGCCGCAGAAGGGTTTGCTGAAAAAGCGAATTGCCGCCGGTGAGCGGCAGAAACTGCTTGGGGTAGGCCTTGCGCGACCATGGCCACAGACGGGTGCCGGAGCCGCCGGACAATATGACAGGATGAACCTTGGGCATGAAACGCTCCCGGATTGACGCAACAAAAGCATGCCGCATGCGGCTTTGCAACACTGCCAGGGAGCACAAGCAACAAGCATGCCAGATACCGGGCCGCTATTGGCCTTTTGCACCAGGGGCGTCCTTGACGGTCACAGGGGAGGGCAAGGCATCCAGCTTCGTGACGGCCCACGAAAAAAACCGCCGGAGGCCATGTGGCTCCGGCGGTTTTTCGTTCACAACCTGGCCGCCCTATTTCTTTTCCTGCGCCAGGCGCTCCTTGAGCATGCCATCGACGATTTCACAGGTGCGCTCCAGGTCGGAAATGGCCTCTTCCAGCTCCACCCGCTGCTGGCGCAGGGCCACCAGGCGTTCGGCCATCTTGCGCGAGGCCAGCTTGAGCTGCGCCAGCTGGCCGTCCTTGAGATTGTACAGATCAAGCATTTCCTTGATCTCGGCCAGGGTGAAACCGACCTTCTTGCCGCGCAGGATCAGTTTCAGACGCGCCCGGTCACGGTAATTGAAAATGCGCGTCCAGCCACGGCGCGAAGGGTGCAAGAGCCCTTTTTGCTCATAGAAGCGCAAGGCGCGCGGCGTGACATTGAACTCGCGGCACAACTGGGTGATGGAATAGGTTTCGCTGCGCCGGTCTTTCTTGTCCTTGGTTTCGTGCCCCTCTGCCATGGTTTTCAACTCCTTTTCGGGGCCGCCGGTCCTTTTTCCGGTTTCTTGTCTGGTCATGACCGGATGTGACGGCTTGGCCCTTGATTTTTACTGTTGCAACTAGTGGTCAGTTGATTTGACCAGAGCCCTCATTAATGAGACCGTGGCCAAAGGTCAACCAGAAATGCGGCTGCGTCAAGACGGCCTGCAATTTATTCCGTCTACTGAATGTTCCCTCGTGTCAAGCATTTTGTGCGCATTTTATGGACAATTTACCAAACGTTAATTTCGTCAAGACGCCTTTTTGCCCGCCCCTTTCCCCTCGCAAGAACAAACCTTCCGGCCTTTAAGGGAATCTTTACCAAAGTCGTTAACCTTTGGCGGACAGAACATGCGCCTCCCTTGGCATTGCGCCGGGCAGCGGGCGGCATCGGCAGGCACATTTTGGATTGCGAGAGTATCATGGGCACGAAGGCGGCAAGGACCTGGAGCGTCAAGGGCATTGACTCAAGCGCGCGCGCGGCGGCCAAGAGGGCGGCGCAGGCGCGCGGCATGACGCTTGGCGAATGGCTGAACGAGATGATTTTGACCCGGGCGGATGATACGGATGCCAAGGGACGGCCACCACGCCGGGCCAGCCGTTGCGCCGATGACGATATCGCTGGCAAGCTGGACGATCTGGCCACCCAGTTGCGCGCCCTGAGCCGTCGGGATCAGGACACCGCGGTTGCCCGCTTTGCCGCTCTCAGTGATGAAGAGGCCGCCGCCATGAGCGCCCTGGCCGAGCGTGTGGAGCGCAATGAGCAGCACTTGGCCCAGAGCCTTCGGACCATCAACCAGCGCCTGGATGAATTGGCGGCGCGCATGGCCGAACAGGATGAAGCCGCGCCCGCGCCGCAAAGGCCCGAGGATGTCCCCGGCTATGCGGAGCTGGAGACGGCGCTGCGCAATGTGGTCGATCATCTGGAGGTCTCCGAAAACCGCACAGCACAGACCCTGGCGCGCCTTCAGGAGCGCCTGGAGCAGGTGGCGGCCCAGGCCGCCGAAGCGGCGCAAGACAGACCCGATGAGCAAAGCGCCCGGGCTTTCATGGATCTGGAAAGCCGCCTTGAGCAACTCAACAGCCGCCTTTCCTCCCTTCAGGCCGAGGCCGGCGAACAGGTGCGCGCCTATGTCGACGAGCACATGGGGGCGCTGGCGGAGCGCGTCAATGCCGTGCACATGGTCTCCCAGGCCCTGCCGGAGAAGATGGAAAGCATGATCGGCCAGGTGACCGGCGAAAAGCTGAGCGAGGCCGAAGCCCGCCTGGAAGGCATGGTCAGCTCCCTGCGCGGCAAGCTGGAGGACATGGCCACAAATGCCCTCGATGTCAGCCGCATCGATTCGGAGATGGAAAGCCTCAACCGCAAGCTGGACGATCTGTCCGCCCGCGCCGCCTCCATGAGCGACGTGGAGGCCATGCGCCAGGCCATTGGCCAGCTCTCGGCGGCGGTGGAAGGCAAGGCGGACCGCGCCGAGGTGGACAGCCTGAATGCCCGTATCGACGCTCTTTTAGAGCAAATGGAAAAGGAGCGCGCCGAGGGCGGATACCTGCCGCAGATTTCCGCCCTGGAAACCAAGGTGCGCGAGTTGGAAGAGGCCATGCGCGAGGCGGCGGCCAATGCCGCCGGGCCGGATGCGGTCGCGGCGCTTCAGGCCCATGTCGCGGGGCTCGATTCGCGCCTGCAACAGGCCGAGCAGCAAGTTTCCGCCATGCCCGCGTTGCAAAACGCCATTGCCACCTTGCAGCAGTCCCTGGAGGGCGTCCACGAGGCCTCCCGCCAGACGGCGGAAGAGACGGCCATGCGCATCGCCGCCGACATGGCGCCATCCGCTCCTGCGGATTCCAGCGCCGAGATTGCCGCCCTCAAGCAGGGGCTGGAGGCCATCAGGGCCTCCTCCGAGACGGCCAATGCGCAGACCAAGGACACCCTGGCGGCCGTTCACGAGACTCTGGAGCACATCATCGGCAAGCTCAATGCGCTGGAAGAGGCCCAGGCGCGCGAACAGCAGGAGAAAGCGGCGCAAACTCAACCGCAGCCGCAGCCCGAAACCGCCCCGGCTGCCCACGATGCCCTCAGCGCGGCCCATGCCGCCGGCATCGACCTGACCATGCCCGAAATGCCGGATTTGCATGCCCCACAGGCGGCGGCCCCCGAGGCGGCGCAGCAGGATATGGGCAACATGGCGGCCGCCGCCATGCCTGGCAATGACACCGCCGCGGCGCACGAGCCGCAGACCGGACAGCCGCAGATCAAGGAAGACTTCATCGCCGCCGCCCGGCGCGCCGCCATGGCGGCATCCGGCAGCGCCGGTGAAGCCGGGGAAAGCGCCGGTGGTCTGCTGGGCAGGCTGCGCGGCAAGGCGCGCCAGGAAAAGCATGACCCTTCCGTGATTGCCCGGCCGCAGGCCACCGCGGACACCGGCCGGGGCATGCCCGGTGGCCACCCCCTGCCCGGTTCCGCGCCGCTGCAGGATGCCGGGGAGGAGAAAAAGGGCCTGTTCAGCCTCTCCTTCCTCAATCGCGGCAAGAAGGATGCCGCAGACAAGCCACAGGACGCCGCCAGTGGTGACAGTGGTGACAAGGGGCAGGCCGATGGTGGCAAGCGCCGCCTGGTGCTTGCCGGACTGGTGCTCCTGATGGCCGCCGGCGCCTTCTTCGTCAACCAGCGCAGCGCCCAGCCTCCCCGCGTGCAGACTCCGGCCATCGAGACCCCGGCCAGCGAATCCCCCGCCTCCGGTCCGGCCGGCAAGGCGCAGGCCCCCGGCGCACACTCTCCGCAGAAGACACCGCAGGATCCGGAAGCATCCTCCGGAGCCAGAGATCCCGCCGCCAGGGCCGCACCCGGCAAGAAGGCCGATGCCGGTTTTGCCGGTGAACTGAGCCAGAAGCTCGCCTCTTTGGGCAATGGCACGGCCGCCCGGAGCGCAGCGGATGCATCCGGCGGCGCTGAGCCCTTCGCGACCGCCTCCTTAGGTCAGGTGGCCGCCGTCAGCCCGGCCAACGGCCCGCGCGCCATGTCCATTCCGGCGGCCATCGGCACCCCCGCCTTGCGCATGGCCGCCTCCAGCGGCGATCCCAAGGCGCAGTTCATCGTTGCCAGCGCCTGGTTGCGCGGGCGCGGCGTCAAGCGCGATTTCGCCAAGGCGGCGCAGTGGTATGCCAAGGCCGCCGCCAAGGGCCTTGCCGTGGCGCAATACCGCCTGGGCACGCTCTATGAGCGCGGCCGCGGCCTGCCCCATGACATGGCCAAGGCCCGTCACTGGTATGAGCAGGCAGCCAGGGCGGGCAACGTCAAGGCCATGCACAATCTGGCCGTTATTCTCGCCAACAACACCGCCGGCAAGGCCGATTATGCCGCCTCCGCCCATTGGTTCCGCATGGCCGCCGAACATGGCCTGCGCGACAGCCAGTACAACATGGCGGTGCTCTATCAGCGTGGCCTGGGCGTCAAGGCCGATCTGGCCGAGGCCTACAAGTGGTTCGCCCTGGCGGCGCGCAGCGGCGACATGGACGCCGCCCAGCGCAAGGCTGCCCTCGCAGGCTCGCTGGGCGCACAGACGAAGGCCGCCATGGACCGCCAGATCAACAGCTGGAAACCGCGCAAGGCCATCCAGGAGGCCAATGTCGTCACCATCGACAAGCCCGAATGGCGCATCCGGAGCAGCGCCGCAAAAAGCGCCGAAAGGCTCGATGCCGCCTCCGCCATGCCCCTGACGCGCACCCAGACGATCCGCAAGATGCAGGAACTGCTGACCCGCCTGGGCTATGATGCAGGCCCCGCCGATGGCAAGATGGGCAACCGCACCGCCAATGCCATCCGCCTGTTCCAGCTGCAATCGGGCCTGCCGGTCAATGGCCAGCCCTCGGCGCAGGTTCTGCAGCTGTTGCAGGCCCGCGCCGCCAGCCCCAGCGCCTGACCGGAACGGCAGGAAGGGGCTTTCGCACACCGGAACGATCCGCCTCCCTCCATTCCCGGCAGGCCGCCGGGCATGGAGGCCGCTTGTCTCCACATGGCCACCAAATCGCGCTGCAAACCCTGCCCCTTTTCCCGCCCCGGCAATGGTGGCATGCTGGCGGGGTCATGATCCGCACGAACGCCATTGTCGCCGTCATTCTGGCCCTGCCCCTGTGGCTGGCCGCCTGGCTGGCCCATGCCGCGCCGCCTTTTGCGCCCTGGGCCGCCATTGCCCTGTCATGGGGCGCTGTGCTCATTGTCTGGCGCGCCGCCGCGGCGGCACTGAAAACGCAAGGGTCATGGCGCAAGGGCGCCCTGGCGGGCATGGGGCTTGCCGCCCTGCTTTTGCCCTTTGCGCCGCTGGCGGCCGCCCTGGCCGTCCTGGCCTGCTGCCTGCTGATCCTTGCCGCACTCATGATGGGGCGCGGCTGCCATGCCTGTGGCCCAGAGCCCCTTTGCGCCACCTTGGCCCTGCCGCCCGTGCTGTGGCTGGAGCTGGTGGTGCTGTTCTGACCGGCCCTGTGGCATTGCCGGGCAGGCCTCCTTGAGGGCCTCTTGCAAAAAAGGGACTTGAGTCCGCCCCTGCGGCGCGCCATCTTGAAGGCAGTTTTTCCAATGCGCCAGATGGAGTCGTCTGGCGCATCAGCCAGACATCAGGAGGCCCACCGGTCATGTCCATTCGTCACGAGAACGTCATCATCATAGGCTCCGGCCCGGCCGGATACACCGCCGCCATCTATGCCGCCCGCGCCATGCTCTCGCCGCTCATCATCTGCGGCATCCAGCCCGGCGGCCAGCTGACCATCACCACCGACGTGGAGAACTATCCCGGCTTCGCCGATCCCATCCAGGGCCCCTGGCTCATGGAGCAGATGCGCGAACAGGCCGAGAAGATGGGCGCGGCCATCATCTCCGATCACATCACCAGGGTGGACCTCTCGGCCCGTCCCTTCCGCCTCACCGGCGATGGCGGGCAGGAGTATTCGTGCGATGCGCTGATCATCGCCACCGGCGCCCAGGCCATGTGGCTGGGGCTCGATTCGGAAGAGAAGTTCAAGGGCTTTGGCGTCTCCGCCTGCGCCACCTGCGATGGCTTCTTCTACAAGGGCAAGAAGGTCATCGTGGTCGGCGGCGGCAACACGGCGGTGGAGGAGGCCATCTACCTGACCAATTTCGCCAGCGAGGTGATTCTCGTCCACCGCCGCGACGAGCTGCGCGCCGAGAAGGTGTTGCAAAAACGCCTGCTGGACAATCCGAAAATCACCGTCATGTGGGATACGGTGCTCGAAGAGGTCCTGGGCGAGGACATGCCCAAGTCCGTCACCGGCGCCAGGCTGAAGAACGTCAAGACCGGCGAGGTCACCACCATGGAGGTGGACGGCATCTTCATCGCCATAGGCCACAAGCCCTCCACCGAGCTTTTCGACGGCCAGCTGGAGCTCAAGCGCGGCGGCTATATCAAGACCGCCTGCGATTCCACCGCCACCTCCGTGCCCGGCGTCTTCGCCGCCGGTGACGTGGCCGATGACCGCTTCAAGCAGGCGGTGACCGCCGCCGGCATGGGCTGCATGGCGGCCATCGAGGTGGAGCATTTCCTGGCCGAATCCGAGAGCTGAAGGCCGCAAGAGGGCATCGTTCTTTCGCTTGCGCCGCAGGAAAAGGCGATTTTTTTCAAGGACAAGAGCCAATGGCGAAAAATCGCCATTGGCGCGCCCTTGCAAGAAGTTCAAACCCGGATTTGCCCGCCGCTCCCATGGCCCGGCTCACCCTTCCGGTGCGCCTCCGTGTTCAGTCCGGCATTTTTTTGCGACGGAATCAGCCATCTGTATCCGTTTCATGTCCGGATGCGCCCTTCCGCCCCGGGTGCATCCCGCCCCAGGCGATCCCCTCAAGGGGCAAATAAGGAGACAGGACATGACACGCACAGGCAAGATTCTCATTGCTTTTTCGGCCCTTGGCATGCTCGGCG
>JALSNA010000192.1 GCA_026987255.1 Hyphomicrobiales bacterium
GCGCGTCTATATGAAGGAGCGCTCCGCCTCTGTCAACCACTTTTTTCCAACCGCATCGCTTTTTTGTTTCAGCGCCATTGGCGGCGCAAAAACCGGCTGCGATTTCAGTCGTGCCAGCCACCGGTCCGCTTGGCGAACCTAGGCCCAGGGGGTCATTCAATTGTCAAAGAACCGGCCGCCAAGGCAGCCTCCCGATGCCACACAAGAGACCTTGGGCTCCAATCCTGTCAGAGCCTGGTCGACCTGCGCCTGTCGGGAAATCGTCAGGAAACCAAGAGGCGATGACGGCCTTCAAGCCGTCCGTCCCGCCGGGTGTTCCCTGCGAAGTGATGGGGTATATATGGGTTGGCCCCGGCTTTCGTCAAGCGCTAATTTTCCTTTTTTTGCATTTTTTTCAAATGCCCCGCCAATCGCCTGCGCAGGACGTCTTGTTAAGGCTTTGGTAACCATATTCCACCACCCTGACAGGCAAGTCTCGCATGCGCGCCCGCGCCATCAGGAGCGGCCTTGGCCTGAAGTCATCATCAATTTGGCCAAAAAGACCTTGTTTCGCCATTTTTGGCGCGCAATGAACAGGATTATGGGGCATAATGCCGTCCAAGGGGGGATAAGGTCACGCACCCACAGGGCGGCTTTCATCCTGCCGGTTTACGGCTTGGCTTGCGCAAAGCCAGGCGGCTGGCAGGAAGAAATGTCAGCACAGTTTCAAAGAGGGTTGAGTCTTGAAAGGCAGGACAGGCAAGAACAACAAAGGCCGCAAGACCACCAAAGGCGATTCCCGCACCACCGCCCCGGCATCTCATGGGCAGGGACATGACGAAGAGCCCCTGCTCTTCTTCACCGGTCAGCAGGACAAGGCCCCAGCCTTCAGCCGCAAGGTGCTGATCCTGGCCGGCGTGGCCGGTCTCGCCGCCGGCTTGACTGCCGTCGGCCTCTATGCGGCGCTCAACGGCGCGCAAGGCCCTTCCGGGCCGCAGACGGCCGCCATGCCGGAAAAGGAAATGCTCTGGCAGCGGCCCGTGATCAGCGCAAAAAGCGATTTGAGCGGCGAGATCGCCCAGCAGGCGCAACAGCCCGCAAAGGCCACCTCCGAACTGCCGCCCCCCCAGCAGCTCCCGGAAGCGGCCGGCATACCCCTGATGACCACCTTTGCGCGCCAATCGGGCATGGACACGACAGGCCGGGCGGCCGGCGTGCTGCCATCCATTCTGCAGGCCTCGCTCATCGTTCCGCAAGACACTGGCGGCAACGAAATCGTCATCACCAAATCCCCGCCGCCGGAGCCGGTGGACACCGGCTTCGTTCTCGGCAAGGGCGAAACCATAGCGGACAAGCTGGTGGAGCTGGGCGTTTCCCCGGCCGCCGCCAAGGCCCTGGTGCGCGCCCTGGAACCGGTCTATCCCTCGCGCCTGCTGCGCGCCGGGCAAAAATTTTCCGTCACCCTGGACCGCCAGCAGGATTTCTATGGATCGGAGGTCATCTATCCGGTCTATCTGTCATTCTCGCCGCGCAAGGGCGAATCGATCACGGTGGAATCCGACGAAGAGGGCAACTTCCTCGCCACCTCGAAGGGCCTCAAACAGGCCGCCAGGAAGAAACCCGCCACGGGAAAGGCCAAAAAACAGGCCGGGGCCGGCAAGGATGGCTTCATTCACGTGCGCGCCCGCGTGACATCTTCGCTCTATGCCACGGCCCGCGATCAGCACATCCCCGCCTATATCATCAGCCAGATGCTGCGCGCCTTCTCCTATGATCTGGACTTGCAAAGGCAGGTGGCCAAGGGCGATGTTTTCGAGGTGCTTTACGGCCCGCCGCTTTCGGGCTCCTCCAGGCGCCGCAAGGTGCTCTATTATGCCTCCATCAAGCTGCGCACCGGCAAGAAGGTCTATTACCGATTCACCACGCCGCGCGGCCGCACCGCCTATTTCGACCCCAGGGGCCGCTCCGCCATCAAGGGCCTGATGCGCACACCCGTCTCCGGCGCCCGCATCACCTCCGGTTTCGGCATGCGCCGCCATCCCATCCTGGGCTACAGCAAGATGCACACCGGCGTCGATTTCGGCGCCCCGCGCGGCACCCCCATTCATGCCGCCGGCAATGGCGTCGTCACCTATGCCGCCTGGCGCGGCGGCTATGGCCGCGCCGTCATGATTCGCCATGACAATGGCTACACCACCCTCTATGCCCACCAGAGCCGCATTGCCCGTGGCATCCGCAAGGGCGTGCGCGTCCGCCAGGGCCAGGTCATCGGCTATGTCGGCTCCACCGGACGCTCCACCGGCCCGCATCTGCATTTCGAGGTGCGCATCAACAACCGCCCGGTCAACCCGCTGCGCGTGCGCACCACCACCCGCATCCGCCTGAAGGGCAAGGCCATGCAGCTGTTCAAGAAGCGCATGGCGCGCATAAATGCCCTGCTGCGCAACGCCCCGGCCCAGGCCCTGGTGGCCCGCAACTGACCGGATAAAGCGCTGCCGCATGGCGGAACAATCCCGGCAGACACGGCGGCGGCATCATGCCGCCGTTTTCATTTCCCCGATAATTTTCTATGACAGCTGCACCCGCGGCCCGGCCATCGGCCGGGCCGGTCATGCAAACAGGAGAACGACAATGGCGAAACTGGTTTTCATTTCCACCCACGGGTCCGACGACATCGAGCGCGCCTCCCTCCCCTGGGCCCTGGCCACCGCCTCCCTGGCCTCCGGGCACGAGGTGCACATGTATCTGCAAGGCCCCGCCGTGGAATTGCTCAAGAAGAAGGGTGGCGCGCAAGGCCTGCAACACGAGCCCTTCCCGGCCCTCGATGAACTCATCGAGCTCTTTCAGGAGGCCGAAGGCCATCTCTATGGCTGCGCCCCGTGCCTGCAATCGCGCGGCCTGAAGGCCGAAGACCTCCTCGATGAAGTCAAGATCGTCGGTGGCGCGGCCATGGTGGACACCTGCCTGGGGGCCGACAAGGTCTTCACCTACGCCTGAGCCGGCCTGTGCCAAAACAAAAGGCCCCGGAAAAATCGCCGGGGCCTTTTATCCATCGGGGGTCTTGAAAAACGCCAGCGTGTCCATCCTCACCCCCTGCCAACCACCCAGGTCATGGGACGCTGCGGGTGGTTGACAGGGGTGAGGATGGTCTTCAGGCAGTCATTAGTCGCATGTGAAGTATTCACAACAGATTGAATACACAGCATTTTCTGGCATTCTGACAATCCGTGAATTGCAAGGTTCTGACAGATTTTCTGTCAGAACCTTGCAATTTACTTGGGGCCAAAAATGATGTCCTGCTGACGCCGGGCCGCCCCAAGTCAGCAGGACGCCTTGTTTTTCCTGAAGAAAAGTATTTCCAGCCTGCCAGGCAGGCTGGAAAACTTTTCTTCACGTCCGACTCATTAGGGCGTAGACCCATCGCCAGGCGGGCCGGTCAGTGCCCCAGTTCCAGGGCCTGCTTGAGCTGCTTGAGGAAATCCAGACGCTCTTGCAGGGCGTGACGCTCCTCGTCATTGCGGGCATCTTCCAGATCCTCGCGCGCCCAGGTGATTTCGCGCTCG
>JALSNA010000193.1 GCA_026987255.1 Hyphomicrobiales bacterium
ACGTAGCGGCCATTGAAGCCCACCGACCAGGCATCGCGAAAGCCATAGGAGGTGCCGGTCTTGTAGGCCATGGGCAACCGTGCGGTATCGGGCGGCGGCGCCGCATCGCGCAGGATGTCCATCACCTGCCAGGCGGCCCGCTCCTGCAAGATGCGCCCCCCTTGCGGCTTCCCGTCAGGCCGCGCATGGGGCCGCATGGCCACCCCGCCATTGACAAAGGCCGTATAGACACCGCTCAACCCGCGCAGCGAAATGCCCACCCCGCCCAGGGCGATGGGCAGGCCCGCCCCCTTGCCGTCCGGCAGGCGCACATCCGCCCCACCGCGCCGCAGCACCGATAAAAGCCGCACCGGCCCCACCGAATCGAGCAGCTTGACCGCCGGCACATTGAGCGAGCGCGCCAGCGCCTCGCGCACGCTCACCGTGCCATGCCATTCATGATCGAAATTGCCCGGCCTGTAGCCGCCGAAACTCACCGGCGCATCCTCGATCAGCGTTTCGGGCTGGGCGATCCCGGCATCGAAGGCCAGGGCATAGATGAAGGGTTTCAGCGCCGACCCCGGCGAGCGGATGGCCCGCGTCATGTCCACCCAGCCCCTGCGCCGCCCGTCGAAGGGATCGGCCGCCCCCAGCGAGGCCAGGATTTCCCCGTTGCGCCCATCCAGCAGGATCATCGCCAGCGACAGCGGCGGCCCGTGCCGCCCCGCCCAGGCCCGCGCCAGCTTCTCAAGCACCTTCTGCCGGTCCAGATCGATGCTGCTGCGCACCCGCCCGCCGGGCGGCAGAGCGCGCGCCAGCGCGGCGGCCAGATGCGCCGCATGGGCCGGCAATCCGGCCCGCCGCACCGGCACCGGCATGCTCCGCCCATGGGCGGCGTCCACCGCATCCATGGCCCCGGCCCGCGCCAGCCGCTCCAGAATGCGGTTGCGCGCCGCCCGCGCCACCTTCGGATGCAGATCGGGACGGCGCGCTTCCGGCGCCTGCGGCAGGGCCACCAGCAGGGCCGCCTCGTGCGGGGCCAGCTTCTCCGGCCCGTGCCCGAACCAGGCGTATGACGCCGCCCGCACCCCTTCCAGATTGCCGCCATAGGGGGCCAGCGTCAGATAGGCCGACAGGATCTCCGCCTTGCTCAGCCGCATCTCCAGCTGCACCGCGCGCGCCATCTGCCGCAGCTTGTCGCCGATGGTGCGGTTGCGCCGCCCATCCAGCAGCCGCGCCAGTTGCATGGTGATGGTCGAGCCGCCAGAGACGATGCGCCCGTTGCGCACATATTGCCACGCCGCCCGCGCCAGCGACAGCGGATCGGCGCCGAAATGCCAATAAAAGCGCGAATCCTCCCACGCCAGCAGCATGCGCACGAAGGCCGGATCCACATCCCTTTCCCGCACCCTCAGCCGCCAGCGCCCGTCCGCCGCGGCAAAGGCCCGCAACAGCCGCCCGTCACGCGCCATGACCTCCCGCGACAACTCCACCCCGGACGGCAGCGGCGGCGGGTAGAGCCGGTCATAATGGCGCACCACCAGGCCGGCCACAATGACCGCCACCATGACCACAAACGGCGCGAACACGACCCCTGGCAGGCGATCTTTCTCCACATCCCCTGACGCCCGTGACACCATCAGCAGCCACCCTTCCGCCTCATTTCGGCGCAAAGACCCGCATCCGGCCGCTCGCCGTGCGGGCATTGAGCCATGGCCGGTACATGTCCTCCACCATCGCC
>JALSNA010000194.1 GCA_026987255.1 Hyphomicrobiales bacterium
ATATGTGCCCGGCGTCACCGCCCGCACCATATAGGCCAAGGTGAACTCGCGCGCATCACTCCTGTTGCGGCTCAAGGCGGCAATGAACCGGTCATCGCGGTATTCCAGATGCGCCCTTGGTGCTTCCTCCGGCAGGAAGTCGAAATTCGACAGTTTCGCCGAGGTCATGAGCCGCGGGTTGTCGATCTCGAACCCGGCCGGCAGCATGTCCGTCACCAGCACCTGCGAGACATGCTCCTTGAGTTCCTTGACCTTGAGCACCACCACGAAGCGCTCGTTCTGCGCCGCCTGGGAAATATCCGCCGGCTTGCCATCGAGGGTGAAATAGGCCCGCGAGATGACGAAGCCCTCGCCCCCCGCCGCCTGCGGCTGCCTGGGAACGCCGCGCGTCGTCACCACCGCGGTGAGCGTCTCGGCCGATCCGTTGCGCACCGTCACCGGCGCGGCATCGAGCTCCTCGCCCTTGTAGGTCTCGAACAAGGAGCCTGAGACCTTCATGCCGTTGACATCGAAGCGCAACCCCTTGTCGCGCGCAAGCAGGGCGCGCGCCGCCAGCAAAAGCCAGGCGTTTTCCTGCGTGCTGGTATGGCGCCGCCTCTCGCGCACCCGGGCGATGAAGGCCTCCAGCGGTTCGGTCTGCGCCGCCACCGGCCGCGTCTCCCCGGCCAGCGCCAGCACCGCCGCGCCATCGCGCAGCACCGAGCCATAGCCATGGCCATAGAGCTTCCTGTCCGCCTTTTGCAGCGCCGCGAAGGCCGCCTTGAAGGCCCGCCGGGCGCGCCTCTGGTCACCATAGAGCGCCAGCGCCGCCCCCACCTGCGCCATGGCCAGCGGCGTTTTCAGATCACCGAGCTTGCTTTCCGCCATCCAGCGCAGATCGCCGATCGAGGCCTGCCGGTTGCGCGCCAGCACATAGAGCGCATAGCCATGGGCGGGCGAAACGGAATTGCTCTCTTCCGCAAGGGTATTCTTGAGGAAGTTCAGCGCCAGCTTCAGCACCGTCTCCGAAACCGCATATTTCTCCTCCCGCGCCCGGGTGAGAAAATCCGTCACATAGGCGGTGAGCCACAGATCGTTCCCCGGCCCCCAGATGCCGAAGCCGCCATTGGCCCCCTGGAAGGCCACCAGCCGGTCGATGGCCTTCTGCACCCGCCCGCGGATCTCCTTCATCTCGCCGAATCCGGCCTTCATCGCCACCTGCGGCAGATAGACCAGGGGCAGCGCCCGCGATGTGGTCTGCTCCGCGCAGCCATGGGGATAGCGGTCCAGGGCCATCAGCAGCGAAGGCACGTCGATGCCGCGCAGATGCGAGACATTGAGCGTCAGTTGCGCGCTGGCGGGGATCAACCCGGCCAGCAGATCCCCATCCAGCCGGATGGAGCCGCCCGCCGCCAGTTTCAGCGCCCGCTTGCGCATCACCGGCGGCTGGCTGGCGCGCACCGGGATGGTCAGGGTCTGGGAAAGCGAAAGCTCATGGCCCTTGCGCAATGTCACCGTCACATGCCCAAGGCCGATATCCGCCGCCGTCAGCGGAATGTCCAGCGCCTTGCGCGCCCCTTTCTCCAGCACCAGCGCCAAGGCGGGAGTGTCCACCTTCAGCCCGCCATCGGCGGCAACCTCGAGCGCATATTCCCCCGCCGGGCCATCCATGTTGGCAATGTCCAGCCGCACCCGCGCGCGATCATCGAGCGCCAGAAAGCGCGGCGCGGAGGCCAGCACCACCACCGGATCGCGGATCACCAGCGGGCTTTCGCCATGGCCGATGGAGTCTTCCGTCCACGCCACCGCCATGAGCCGGCCCCGGCCATTGAACTGCGGCAGATCGAAAACCACCTCCCCCTTGCCGGAGGCATCCAGCGTCACGATGCCCGAATGCAGCGCCAGAAGCGGCTGCGTTGGCGGGCTTCCCTTGGCCTTCAGGCCGCTGCCGGGCCCATCGCCGCCAGAATGCACCAGCCCCGGCGCCCCCAGCCGCCCGTCGATCAGCCGCCCATACTGGTCGAGAATCTCCAGCCCCAGCTTTCTCTGGCCGAAATACCAGCCATCGGGATCGGGCGTGGCAAAACCGGTCAGCGACAGGATGCCCTCATCCACCAGGGCCACCGTCACATGCGCCACCTGGCCGGGCCGCACATTGGCCACAAAAACCGGAATGCGCACCTTCTTGCGCGGCAGCACCTGTTGCGGAACCTCCATGCGCACCGTGAGCCTGCGCGCCGCCGGATCGATTTTCAGCCAGTGGATGCCGATGGCCCGCTTCGGCAGATGATAGGCATCGCCATCCCGCCCCGGCCGGAACGCCGTCAGGCTCACATAGCTGCCCGCCCCCCAGTCCTTCACCGGCAGCTCGATGGTGTTGTCGCCCTCGCGCACATCCACCACCTGCCAGCTTTCCAGCGATTCGGCCCCCACGATCAGGAGCCCCTTGCCGGCAAAGCGCGAGCGGAACGAGACCCTGGCCACATCGCCGGGCCGGTAGGCCTGCTTGTCCAGCGCCAGTTGCAGGGCATCGGGCGTATCCAGCGAGGCCGAATCGGAATACCATCCGGCATCGAAAATCACCGAACTGACCGGCGCATCCTCACCACCTGGCCCCGTCACCTCCAGCCGGTAACGGCCCCAGGTCACATCCGCCGTGATGCGCCCGGCCGCGCCGGTGGTCAGATCGAGCACCCCTTCCGCCTTCTTTTGCGTATAGGTCACCGGCTCATAGGACCACCCGTCTGCGGTCTTTGCCCACTGGTATTCGCGCACCAGCCGGTAGAGCACCCACTTGACCCCGGCCATGGCGGTGCGCTTGCGCATCCGGTCCACCGCCAGCACCGAAAAGGCCACGTGGGAATCTTCCTCCACCTCCGCGCCTTCGAAATCCGGCCTGATGCCGATGGCCGCACCTTTCATGGCGATGGGCAAGCTCACGGAGCGCTCTATGGCCCGCCCCCCGGCCTCCGCCAGCCGCAGGCTGATGGCCGCCACCTGCGGCCGCGTCGATTGCGGAACCTCGATGGCCCCGGTCTTGACCAGCGCATGGCCCTGCGCATCCGTCTGCGCCAGATCGGACAGCTCCAGCCGCGCCGTGCCGCCCTTTTCATCCGCCAGCCCGAAGAGATAGCCCTTGAACCCCTCCATGGAGCGCACCGGCTTGATGCGCATCTCGCCTTCCAGCCACAGTCCGGCGGCCGGCGCGCCATAAAGATATTTGCCCGTTATGGCGATCTCGGCCCCCCTGGCCGGGTCGATGAGCGCCGTCTTCGGCTCCAGCTTCATCGCCAGCCGCTCGGGCACGAAATCCTCCACCAGGAACTTGCGCTGGCTGACCGCCTCCCCGTCTGGGTCGGTATAAAAGGCCACCTCCCAGGTGCCGCGCATCGCCAGGGCCGGCAGGACATAATCCGCCTGATAGCCGCCCGCGCCCTTGTCTTTCAGCACCAGAACCTTCTGTTCCTTGCCGTCGGGACGGGTGAAAACCGCCGTCAGCGGCAGCCCCGTGAGCGCCCGCGCCCGGCCGTTGCGCAGCATGGCCGCCGCATGCACCGTCTCGCCGGGCCGGTAGATGCCGCGATCCAGCCACGAGAAGGCATCCACCGCCCCCGAAGGCGCCCGCCCGGCCACCCCGCGGTCGGACAGATCGAAACCGTCGCGGTCCAGATCGAGGAAGGTGAAATCCCCATCCTTGCCAAAGGCCAGCAGCATGGCGGGCGCCATGGGCCCCTCGCCGCGCAACAATCCGGCGGCGAAATGGGCATGGCCCTGGCCATCCGCCACCGCCTCGCCCAGAACGGCATTGTTCTTCGCCATCAGCCTGAGCTTCACACCGGCCACCGGGCCGGCCCCGGCCAGCGAGCGCGCAAAGACATCCAGACCGCCCTCGCCCCGGAAGCTGGACAGCCCCAGATCGGTGACCACGAACCACTGCGTCGCATGGGTTTCCCAGGTCTCCGGCTCCGGACGCGAGGCCGGATGGGCGCTCATCAGGTAGAGCCCCGCCTTGCGCTCTTTCACGATCGCCTGCAAGGGCACGGAGGTCACCACCTCCTTGTTCAGCACCCCCTTGACCTGCACCGTCCCGCTCCACACCTTCGCGCCGAAATCCTCCGTCACCTGGTTCACTTCGTAGCCATCCAGCAAGCCGGGAAACAGATCGGCCTTGATCAGCCCGCCGATGGCCCCCGGCGGCACGTGATAGAGCTTCAGCGCCACCTTTTGCGCATTGACGCTGACCACCGGAATGCCCTTGGCCCCCACCTTGGGCAAAATGTAGCTCTCGCCAAGGAATCGCGCCTGCGGGGCGCGGTCGCGCACGAAAATCTCCAAGGTTACGGGCGAAAGCAGCTTTTCCCCCACGCTGGAGGGCAGCCCCTCGCGCAAGCTGATGCGGTAGCGCTGGCCATGGCGCACCCCGCCGATGCACAATTGCCTGGCCCCTTGCCTTTCCAGGCTGGCGGGCTCCGCCCCGTCCACCCGCACCCAGGGGGTGAAATCCGTCCTGCCCTTTTCCAGGGCTTCGGAAAAATCGACGCAGATGCGCGGCGTCTTGCCATCGGCGGACACCTCGTGCCCGGCCACCCGGAAGCCGTATTTCAGCCGCTTCGCCATGAACTCCTCGCGCAAGGCCGCATCGTCGCGCAGCTTCAGGGCCGCCTTGTAGGCCTCCAGCATCGGCCGCCATTGCTTGCGCCCGGCCAGCCCGCGCGCCATCTGCACCAGGGCGGCGAACCTGTCCGGCCGCGTGCGCGAGACCAGATAGCCATCGATGGCCGCGCTGAGGCGAAAATCGATGATGTTGCGCCATTCGTTGTTGCTGTTCGGCTTGAAGCGCCCCAGATTGCGCGCAATGCCCACCCAGGCCGCGGAAATGTCCTGCGCCTGCGCCGCCGCCCGCCGGTAGAGCCGCTCGGCGGCGCGGTAATCACCGCCCGCCTCGGCCCGGCGCGCCTCCTCCATCAGGCCTTGCGCCCGCGCCGAGCGCTCCTCGGCGCTTTCCGCCAGCTCCTTGCGAAAGTCGTTGCGCACCGCCTGGCGATAGCTCTCCGCCCGCTTCATCAGCGAGGAAGGCACGAAGGAGGGTTTGGGCGCCGCGCCCATGTCCGCCTCGCCAGTCTCCGCCCTGGCCTGCGCAGGTTCCGCGATCACCTTGCCGGCGATGGCCCCCCTGGCCTTTTTCAGCTCGCCCGCCGCATTTTTCAGAAAGCACCAGCGGTATTTGACATTCCACGTGAAGGCCTTGCACCTGGCATCCTTCAGGCAGGCCGCCTTGCATGCCTCCAAGGGCACCTTCTTGACTGTCTTGTAATCGTTGCCGAACCAGTCGGCTCCCTTGGAGATGGCAATGCGCCGCCCCGCCTCGCTGGCCAGCACATCCGGCGCCGGCATCATGGCGCCAAGGGAAAGGAAAAACAGGGCAAGGAGAAGGAAAAGGCGGCGCAGCATGACGAACCCTCCGTAAAAAGGTCGCAGAAATTCATGGCCCGCCCTCGCGTAATTCCGACTATGCAGGATTCCCCCGCCCCTGTCCAGCCCGCCCGCGGCGCGCACCTCACACAAACTTGATGTCGCGAAAACAACAGTCCCGCCTATACCCAGAAAAAAGGTGGGGCGTAGACCCACAAACCCCGCATTCCACAGCAAACCCAAGCACCCAGCCATGAAAAGAGCCCTGATCCTTCTGCTGTTTCTCGCTGCCGCTCTTGTCTTTTCGCAAGCGGCAAGGGCCGCCCCCGCCCTGGCCGGCGCCGCATGGCTCAAGGCCCGCCTGTCACATGTTGCCGTGCTTGACATCCGCCCGGAAAAGGCCTTTGCCGCCGCCCACATACCCGGCGCGCGCAACATCCCCTTTTCCGCCCCCCTGTGGCGCCAGAGCAGACATGGCGTCCCCGGATACATGCCCGCCCCGGACCAACTCGCCCGGCAACTGGGCCGCCGCGGCATCACCCGCCAAACCGCCCTGGTCATCGTCTCCTCCGGCAAGGATCTCCGCGCCGTGGCCCGCGCGGCGCGCATTTTCTGGATTTTCCGCCGCCTGGGGCATGAAAACCTGCACCTGCTCGATGGCGGCATGCGCGCCTGGCGCGCCCTGCCCGGCCCGCTGCGCAAGGGCGCGGATTTGCCCGCCAATCAGGCGCAGAGGCGCTATATCCCTCGTCCCGATGCTTCCATCCTCGCCACCCTGGAGCAGACACAGGATGCCCTGGACAACAACGTCCCGCCCATCGACGGGCGAGAAATGGACTGGTTTTTCGGCTATAGGAACGCCCTGGATGAAGAACACGGCGGCACCATACTCGATGCCGTCAACGTCCCCGCCAGCGAATTGCTGAACAAGGCCACCATGCGCTTTTTGCCCCCTCAGGCCCTGCGCGGCGTCTTTGCCAGCCGCCGCATCGTCCTCGATGAAGGCAAGCTGGTGACCTTCTCCACCTATGGCGTCATGGCCGCCGTGGACTGGTTCGTCCTGCGCGAAATCCTCCACCTGCCGGACGTGCGCCTCTATGACGGCTCCCTGGCCGAATGGGCCGCCGAGGGCATGGACCTTTATGATTCCACCGACGGCATGGGTGGCGTCATCGGCGGCTGAGCCACCGCCCCCTCACCTTTCGCGGCCTTTCTTGACATTTTGTAATGTCTGGTGGTATCCACAGCCTCAGAGAGGGGGCTTGCAGCCAAGGCCGACATTGATGTGTGCGGCCGCCCGGAGGGCAAGCCCATGAGATTTGCGACCCATCTTGGAATGTCCCTTGGCAGGCATTCCGGCAAGAGCAGATGCGTGGGGGCGGATTGTTCTTCTTGCGCACCCCGCAGGGAAGATCGTGCTGGCTGGCGTTTTGCCACACCGGCTCTTTTTTTGTCCCTGGCAGGACTTTTGGGCCTGCTGGCGCTCAGCGCCCTGTCCTTTTTGGCTTCTCCCGCCCAGGCGCAGGACCCGGGCGCGGTTCTGGCCTCCGGCGATGCCGCCGTCAGCGGCTTTTCCGGCACGGTTGACCGTGGCGGCAAGCTGTTCATCGACCCCGATGGCGCGGCCCTGAAGATCTTCGATCTGAGCGGCCATGGCGCGGCCCAGGCACAGGTTTTCGACGCTCCGGTGAAGCTGGAAATCCCGGCGCGCGACATTGGCCAGGTCTTCGGCATTGCCCTGGACAATGCCTCTCCGCCCAATATCTATGTCACCGCCACCGCCGCCTACGGGCTGCACATCACCCTGCCGGATGCCTCCGGCACGCCGCAACCGGCCACCAATGGCGGGCCGGGCGCGGCCTTCATGGACGGCCAGTTCGGCCCCGGCGGCAATGCCGGAACCGTGTGGCGCATCGACGGGCGCACCGGCAAGGTCACCCTTTTTGCCACCTTGCGCAACAATGGCGCCGACAATGGCGGCGCGGGCCTGGGCAATATCGTCTACGATCCGGCCCATTTCCAGCTTTTCGTTTCCGATCTGGACAGCGGCCTCATCCACCGGCTGGACATGAACGGCAATGTTCTGGATACCTTCGACCATGGCCAGAACGGCCGTCCGGCGGAAGGTCTGGCGGCGGTGGCCGATGATGGCGCGATTGCCGATATCACCGATCCGGCCTTCGATGCGGACAATTCCGACACCTGGGGGCTGACCGATATCCGCCGCCGCGTCTGGGGGCTGGGGTTCTATCGCAACCGCCTCTATTACGCCGTCGGCGATGGCCCGCAGATATGGTCGGTGGGCTTCAACAAGGACGGCAGTTTCGCCGGCGATGCGCAAATCGAGATTCAGCAGGTGCCCGGCGGCATGCCGGTCACCGACATTCTCTTCACCCCGCGCGGCCGCATGATCCTGGCCCAGCGCGGCGGTCTGCTCGGCGGGGCGGATTTCAAGCAGTTCCACACCCCGGCCACCAATCGCGTGCTGCGTTACCAGCAAACTCCCGATGGCAGATGGGTGCAGCAGGAAGAGGAATACGCCATCGGCTTTCCGCCGGATCACAAGAATGCCTCCGGCGGCGTTGCCCTGTCCTGCGAGGGTGTTCTGTGGAGCACCGGCGATTCGCTGCGCGACGATCCGGCCATCGTTACCGGCGAGCGCATCATCCATGGCCTGCAAGGCAATGACGAGCCGCTGGTGCGGCCGCGCAACGTGCCGCCATGGGCCTCCTGGTTCATCGATTATGACGGCCGGTTCGGCGATGCGGACAAGGCCGGCCACGTGGGAGATGTGGAAATCGCCCGCAACTGCAAGGGCGGCAAGGATGTTGGCTGGGATGAAAGCGGCCTGGACATCGAGGACAGCTGGCCCGGCTGGATTCCGCCCGCCCCCGGCTGGACGCCGCCCCCCGGCTGGGTTCCGCCCTGGTGGTGGCCGAGGACGCCCGATCTGGAGCTGACCAAGAACGATACCCAATGCGTGGCCGATCCGGCCAATCCGGGAATGTTCCTGTGCACCTTCACGGTGACCGTGACCAACGTGGGCGCGGCCAGCTACAGCGGCTTCCTCAACGTGACGGACAATGTTCCGGCGGCGGCCGATTACGTGCCCCCGCCCGGCGGCTCCATCGCCTGGACCTGCGCCCAGCCGGGCGGCACCGGCGCGCCGGTCAACTGCACATCGGCGGCTCCGGTCATGCTGGCTCCGGGCGCTTCGGCGAGCCTGGACATCACCATCCGGCTGCTCCTGCCGATCATCGGCCAGTCGGTGAGCAATTGCGCCGTGGTGGACGATCCGGCAGCTCCTGGCAACAATGCCGATTGCGGCAATGGCTTCCGCCCCGGGCCCAATCTGGAGATGCAAAAGACTCTGAACTTCTGCGTTCCGGCCGCGGGCGGCTCCATCTGCAATTACTGGCTGGATGTCACCAATATGGGCACTGCGCCTTATACGGGCTGGCTGCATGTGGCCGATACGTTGCCCGCAGGCTCAACCTATCTGGGCGTGGCCAGCGCCAGCGATCCCGGCTGGAGCTGCTGGCCATTCGGCGGCAGCGTGGATTGCTACCTGTGGACGCCCGGCCTTGCTCCGTTGATGGCGGAATGGGTGGAGATCGCCATTTTCGTCCCCGCCGGATTGCCTCCGGGACTGAGCAATTGCGCCGCCCTGGGCCAGCCCGAGCACGCCAACGATCCCAACATCAATGGCGACAATGCCGATTGCGCCCCGGTGGTGTCTCCCATGCAGGGTCCGATCGTGCCCTTCATGGGCAAGATCAACCTGTGCCCGAAGGGCTGGAGCCCGCAGGTGCCTGGCTGGAAACCGCCCAAGGGCTGGCAGAGCAAGGCCGTGACGGCCGGCAAGCGCACCATCGTGTGCGGACGCAAGCGGCCCCGGCAACCCACCCGCCTCTATTGTCCGAAGGGCTGGCGGCGCTATCCCTCGGCGGCCTCCGTGCCGCAAGGCTGGCAGGTGCAAACCGTGGGATCGGGAGCAGCGGCCATCGTCTGCGCCAAGCCCGGCAAGCGGCCGCAATTGCCGCCGCCTCCGCCGCCGGTGGCGGGGCCGCAATGCCCGCCCGGCGAGCAGCCCTTCACCAGCACCCGCAAGATCCCGCGCGGCTGGCGGCATCACCTGGTGCGCCGGGGCGGAAGGGCCATCTGGTGCGCCGCTCCAAGACCGGTCACACCGCTGGTCTGCCCGCCCGGCGAGCAGCGCTTTGCCAATCCGAACCGCATCCCGCGCGGCTGGCGGAGCCATCGGATCACCCGTGGCGGGCGCAGCATCTGGTGCGCGCGGCCTGTGGTCCGGCCCTGTCCGCCCGGCACCCACAAGGTGGGCCGGCGCTGCATCCGCAACCGCCCGCAATGCCCGCCTGGCATGCGCTGGAACGGCGAGGACTGCATGCCCGTCATCCGCCCATGCCCGCGCGGCATGCACAGGGTGGGCAAGCGCTGCGTGCCCAACCGGCCGCACTGCCGCCCCGGCACACGCTGGAACGGCGAGTTCTGCGCCCCCGTCGTGCGCCCCTGCCCGCGCGGCATGCACAGGGTGGGCAAGCGCTGCGTGCCCAACCGGCCGCACTGCCGCCCCGGCACACGCTGGAACGGTGAAGAATGCATGCCCGTCGTCCGCCCCTGCCCGCGCGGCATGAGACGGGTGAAGGGCAGATGCGTTCGCATCCCCGGCCCATCTTCGGAAACCGGCAACCAGACGCACCAGCCGCCTGGCGTCATGCACTGCCCGCCCGGCACCCGCCCGCTGCACGGCCGCTGCGTGCGCAAACCCATCATGATCAGATAGAATCACGATGAACCGGCAAGCTGGGAACGGGGCCTTCGGGCCCCGTTTTCATTTCGCTGCGTCCAGCCTGTCGGGGCGCAGGCGGTGGCGGGCGTCGGTAAGCCGCCAGATGGAGGCAAAGACGGCGGCAATGACGCCGATGCCAACAACGCCGGAGATCAGGAACATGATCATGAGCTGATACTTGACCGCCTCCACCGGCGGCGTGCCGGAGAGGATCTGGCCGGTCATCATGCCCGGCAGGGAGATGACGCCGGAGGCGGCCATGGCGTTCATGATCGGCGTCATGCCGGTGCGCAGGGCGCGCGCCGCAAAGGGCCGCAGGGCCTCCCAGCGGCTGCGTCCGAGCAAGAGGCGCGCCTCGATGGCCGCCTTTTCGCGCACGATGGCTTCGGTGATCATGTTCAGCCCCAGGGCCACGCCGGTCATGGAATTGCCCAGGATCATGCCGAACAGCGGCAGGGCAAAGCGCGGCGCATACCACGGCTGTGGCTGGATCAGCACGGTGAGCGCATAGACCAGGGCCAGCGCCCCGGAAACCATCATCGCCGATGGCCCAAGGCCATAGCGCCACAATCCGGCCAGCTTGCGCTCCTGCCGCCCCAGCACCTCGCGCGAGGCGAAGGAGACCATGACGGCCGCCGCCAGCAGGGTGATCCACGGGCTGGTGGCGGTGAAGATGAACTTCAGCACATAGCCGATGGCGATGAGCTGGGCAACCATGCGCGCGGCGCGAATGGCGATGGTGCGCGCCAGCCCCAGCTTCAGCACCAGGGTCAGCACGGCGGCGATGAACAGGAACAGGCTCGATGCCGCCACGTCCCAGTAGCTCAGGGCGATGTAATGGCTGGCCGGGTTCATGACAGCCCCTCCATGACCCGCCCGGCCTCGATGCGCCAGAAGACATCGCCCAGGCGGCGGGCCTGGCCTGTGTCATGGGTGATGATCAGCAAGGTCAGACCGGCGCGCTTTTTCTCCATCAGCAGGGTCTCCACCCGTTCCTTCGAGTCCGCATCCAGCGCCGAGGTGGGCTCATCGAGAATGAGGACTTCCGGGGCCAGTTGCAGCGCCCGCGCCAGGGCCAGGCGCTGTTTCTCGCCGCTGGACAGGCGCGCCACCGGCCAGCCCAGGGCCCGCGGATCGAGCCCGGTGGCGGCGATCAGAGCGGCCGGATCGGGAGCGGCGGCGAAATGCTCTTCCACCTTGTCCGCCCACCAGCCGCTTTCGGCCGGCACATAGCCGATGAGCCGCCGCCAATGCGGCGCGGGCACGGCGCGCCGTGCCGTTCCGCGCCAGCAGACCTCGCCCTCGTTGGGGTCGAGATCGGTGATGGCGCGCGCCAGCAGGGTCTTGCCCGATCCCGACGGCCCCATGATGACGCCGCACGCACCGGCCTCAAGCTTGAGCGAAACCGGATGCAGCCAGGGACGGGAGAGGTTTTCGATTCTCAGCATGACACAAGGCTAGGGTCAGGACTCATAAAGAGGGATGACATATGCAGGATTTAGGCAAAATATCAGCTTTCTTTCGTCCGCAGGCAATACCTGAAGGTATTGTCAAGGGCGAAAGGGCGCTGATATGCAGCATAAATCCTGCATATGCCGTGCAAATTTATGGGTCCTGACCCTAGGGTCTGGTCTCAATAAAGGCGTGGATGCCAGCGGC
>JALSNA010000195.1 GCA_026987255.1 Hyphomicrobiales bacterium
GCAACACCTGAGGCCGTGGGAGCCGTGGGACGGCCAGCCGATTGCTTTGCTGACTGGTGAACCGTATAGAAAGGACTGCGGTTTTCTGGCCGTGGGACGGCCGGCCGATTCTTTGGCTGACTGGTGAACCGCAAGGAAAGGACTGCGGTTTTCTTTTCACGCGGGATAGGCGGCAATATTCAAGTCCATCCACCCTCTCCTGCGTCATTGCCACGAACTGCTGCGCTTGCGGCCCTCTCGATGCCCGGGGCAAGCTTGGGCATGACGGTTGAGAGCAGCTGGCGCGGATGACGAGCGCTTGCGTCACAAGCGCATTCACCGCTGCCAATCCTTCCACGTCCTGGGGACCCAGGCAGGCAACCTCAGGCAGGGTTTTCCCCTGGCATCGTCAGCCCATGCAGGCCCCTGCCCGGCTTTCAGTGCAGCTTGCTCTTGATGGCGCCGATGGATTCGGTGATGAGTTTTGCCGCCTTGGCGCCCTTGATCCTGGAGGCGAGAACCTCTTCGGCCGCCGCCACGGAGAGATCGGCGGCGCGGGCGCGGATTTCCTTGACCGCGCCCAGAGAGGCCTGCTTGATCTTTTCTTCCGCCGATGCGCTCTTGCGGGCGATCATCTCCTCGAAATTCTTGCGCATTTCGGCGGCCACGGCCTCGGCCTCCTCCTTGGCGATGGCGAGGATTTCCTCCGCCTCCTTTTCCGCCTGCTTGCGCCTGGCCTCGTATTTGGCCAGGGTCTTTTGCGCCTCCTCGCGCAGGCGGGCGGCCTCCTCTATGTCCTTGCGGATACTTTCGGCGCGCTCGTCCAGCGCCTTGGCGATCATCCCCGGCAGCCTGATGTAGAGCACCAGGCCGATGAAGAAAATGAAGCTGATGGCAACCCAGAACTCAGGTTCGTGAAACATCATTCAAATCCTTATCCCAGAACCTTTTCGACAGCCTTTTTCAGCTCCGCTTCGGTGGCCTTCTCGCCGCTGATGCGGGTGACGATCTCGCCGGTCAGATCGCCTATGGTTCCGCTCAGCTCCTTGAGGGCCTTTTCCTTGCTGGCGCGCACCTCGGCCTCGGCCCTGGCGATCTTGGCCGCCAGTTCCGTCTCGATGCGCATGCGCGCCTCGTCGAGTTCGGCGGCGATGGCCGCCTTCTTCTCGTGCACGGTCTTTTGCGCCCGGGCGCGCGATTCGGCCAGGGTGCTTTCATATTCCGCCAGGGTCTTTTCGGCGCTGGCCTTGAGACGCTCGGCCTCATCCAGGTCATCGGCGATGCGCGAGCGGCGATGCTCCATGGCCCCGCCGATGGACGGCAGAGCCTTGCGCACGATGACGAAATAGAGAATGCCGAAGGTGACGATCAGCCAGAAGATCTGTGACAGAAACGTGCTTGCGTCCAACTGGGGCATGGGGCCCTCCCGGTCAGCCGGTTGAATATGGCGCCCGGGCGGCTCTCAAGCCGTCCGGGGCTCTTTGTGTCCCGCGCCGTGCTCTTTTTCAGCCCTTGAACAGGATCATGAAGGCCACGAGCAGGGCGAACAGGCCGGTGGCCTCGGTGAGCGCGAAGCCGATGAACAGCATGCCGCGCTGCGAGGCCGCTGCCGCCGGGTTGCGCAGCGCGCCGGCCAGATAATTGCCGAAGATGGTGCCGATGCCGACGCCCGCGCCGCCGATGCCGATGGCCGCCAGGCCCGCGCCGATGAGCTTTGCTGCTTCGAATTCCATGTGTCTCACTCCTTGGTTGGTGTTCTGGTGTCCTCGAAATGCCTGCCCGGTCAGTGATCCATGTTGATCGCGTCGTTGAGATAGATCACCGTGAGCATGGCAAAAACATATGCCTGAAGGGCCGCCACCAGCACCTCCAGCCCGGTCAGCGCCACCATCATGGCCAGCGGCGCCCAGCCGCCAATCAATCCCAGGCCAATGACGAAACCGGCAAAGACCTTCAGCATGGTGTGCCCGGCCATCATGTTGGCGAAAAGCCGGACGGAGAGCGAAATGGGGCGGGTGAAATAGGAAATGATCTCGATGGGCACCAGGATGATCTTCATCACCCAGTGCACGCCGGAGGGCGAAAAGAGCTTCAGATAGCCCAGCCCGTGCTTGACGAAACCGACCACCGTGGCCAGCACGAAAACGAACAGCGCCATGGCGAAGGTGACGATGATGTGGCTGGTGACGGTGAAGGAATAGGGAACAAGGCCCAGCATGTTGGCCGTCAGGATGAACATGAACAGGGCGAAGACGAAGGGAAAGAAGGGGCGGCCCTTCTCGCCCAGCATGTCGCGCGTCATGGAGGACATCATCTCGTAGATGATCTCCTTGGCCGACTGCCAGCGGCCAGGCACCAGGCGCGCGCCACCGCCGAGCAGAAACAGCGCCACCACGCCGATGGTGATGAACATCCACAGGGATGAATTGGTGAAGGACAGATCGATATTGCCGATCCTGATGGGCAGCAGACGGTGAATCTCGAACTGCTCCAGCGGATTGAGGGCCGCTGCCGCCTCGCCCGCCGCCCGTGCGCCTGCCTCGGTGGCCATGTTGGTCAACTCCGTCTGGCGGGAACCCCCGCGCCAAATCCGATTTCCTGCCCTTTTATCGCCGCGCGCGCGCAAACTCAACGGTCTTTTTCATCGTCTTTCGTCCATGCGTCATTATTTTTGCGCCTTGCCGAATCCCCGCTGGCTGTCTGGCCGAAATCGGCATCGTCCAGCGCCTTTGCGGCGCGCAGGACATTGAGCACCCCGGCGGCCATCCCCAGGGGCGTGAACACAAGCAGCATCCACGGCCAGGTGCCGAAGTAACTGTCCAGCCCCCAGCCGGCCAGGACTGCGGCCATGACCGCCACAACAAGCTCGGTCATGATGCGAAAGGCCACTCCCAGAGGCGAGGCATGGCGCGCGCCATCCATCCTTTCGCGCCCGTGGCGGTCCTTGCTGCGCCGGATCTTCTCGCCCAGGGCGTCAAGATCGTCCTGCTCCTGGCGGTCATGCGGGCTCATGTGGGCACCTCTGTTAACTGTCCTGAAGACCATCCCCACCCCCTGCCAACCACCCGCAGCATCCCATGACCTGGGTGGCTGGCAGGGGGTGGGGATGGACGCGCAAGCGTTTTTGAAGACCCCCATGTGGTCTTTCCCTGATTTCTCCAGCTTTTGGCCCTGCCTGGCGAGGGACAACAGCCCGCGTCACTCAAGCTGATGCACTATCCCAAGCTGACGTGGCCAACAGTCTACAGGACATCAAATCATATGGATATTGCAAAATTGCCGGTTACTGCCGGGGCATCTCCATTGACTGTCTTGAAGACCATCCCCACCCCCTGCCAACCACCCGTAGCGTCCCATGACCTGGGTGGTTGGCAGGGGGTGAGAATGGACGCGCAAGCGTTTTGGAGCCCCCCGGGTGGCTTCAGGAGGCTTCGCGCAGGGATTCGGCGGTTTGCAGATCCACCGAGACGAGGCGCGAGACGCCGGGCTCCATCATGGTGACGCCGAACAGGCGGTGCATGCGGGCCATGGTG
>JALSNA010000196.1 GCA_026987255.1 Hyphomicrobiales bacterium
GCCTTTGGCGGGCGCGTGGCCTTTGTTCTGGCGCTGGCGATCCTGGCCATCATCGGGCTGTGGCGGGCTTATGGCATCCTGGCGGGACGGCGCTTTTCGGCCCGCTCGGCCATGTTCGTCTCCATTGCCATGCCGGTGGCCATTGCCGCGCTCGCCGTGCTTTACGACGCCGGGGCCTTCGATCAGTTCCTGGCCCGCTTCGTCTCCGACAAGGGCTCGGCGGAAGCGCGCATGATCATGCTGGAGCTGTTCCGCGCCATTCCCGAACGCGACATCATCTTCGGCCCCCAGGCGCAGCAGGTTGCGGCCCTGATGCGCACCGAAGGGCTGGTTGGTCTGGAGAGCTTCTGGGTGGCCTTCATCCTCAGCTACGGGCTGGCGGTGTCGGTGATCTTCTTCGCCGGGCTTTTTGCCTTCCTGTGGGATCTGGTGCGCTCATCCAGCCCGGCGGCCATCTGGACGGTGATCTTCTTTGTGCTGGAAGGCTCCACGTCCGTGTCCATCTCCGCCAAGACCACCACCTTCGCCATGGTGGTGATGATCGCCATGGTTCTGCTGCGCAGGCCAAAGGGCGGCCGCGCGGCCGCTCCGGACGGGGCGGAGAGCTCCTCTGCCTGCGCCAGCAGCCGCCAGCATGCGAATGCCTACGACTGGCTGTAGAACATTTCCTGGAACATGCCGCGGCCCCACTGGATGTTGGCCTTGCCCAGGGCGCGGGAGCGCTTGGGGAAGGCCTGGGCCTTCTGCATGAAGGTTTTCTTGCCGCTGCCGCGGTCATAGATCCAGCCGAAGCTGATCTTGAAGGCGATGGACTGCAAGGGCTCGGCATTGACCGCCACGTAGCACATCATGCCGGGCGAGTGCAGCGGCGCGGCGTCCTTGCCGTCCATGCGCCCGGTGATGATGCGGGCGATGTGCCCGGCCTCGAAATTGGCCGCGAACCCGGCCTTGATGAAGGGCATGGGGCGGGCATCTCCACCGACGAAGACGCGCTCGTCGCCATGCACCTGATAGCTGACCGGATCGATGTCGGCGAACATCCCCGGCGTCTCCAGCCCGGCGATGCCGAGCCGTTCCAGAATGCGCGCGCCGCGAATGGGCGGATAGATGGAGGCATCGGTGAACTCCACCGCGCCCTGGTTGGTCTCGACGGTTTTCCTGCCCATGTCCACGCCGGTGATCTCCACGCCGGTGATGTGGGCGATGTAGTTCTTGTAGAGATCGCCGAAGGCCTTCTTGATGCCATCGGGATAGAAGGGCGGTTTTTCATGGGCATCGAGCAGGATGACCTTGCCGTCGATGTCGTTTTCCTTCAGATAGCCGGCGATCATGCAGGCGCGTTCGTATGGAGCGGGCAGGCAGCGGTAATTGCCCTTGGGCGCGGTGAGCAGAAAGACGCCGCCATCGAACTCGGCGAGCTTCTTCTTCAGGCTCAGGTGCTCCGAGCCGGGCTTGAAGGCGGCCGGATAGGCCGAGCCCAGACGCGCCGCCTGGCCCGGATCGACAACGCCGATGCCGGAATAATCGTAATCGATGCCCGGCGAGACAATGAGAAAATCGTAGGTCAGCCAGCCCTGATCGGTGTAGATGACGCGCTTGTGGCGGTCCACGTCGACCACGGCGGCGTGCAGCCAGGTGTAGCCGTTGTTGCGCGCCGCATCGAGATAGCTGTGGGTCAGGGCATCGAGGGACAGCTTGTCCACCAGCCACAGGTTGGACAGCGGGCAGGAAAAGAAGATGGCGCGCTTTTCGATCAGCACCACGTCGAGATCCGGCTTGTTGTGCTTCAGCTGGCGGGCCGCCTCCAGCCCCGACCAGCCGCCGCCGATGACGACCACGCGCGCGCCGCCGAAACCGGGGATTTCCGCCTGCCTGGAGAAGGCCGAGGGCGGGCGCACCTTGACGGGCTTGCCGGTTGCCGCCTGTGCGGATGTTGCGGCCGCACCGAGGGCGGCCATGCCAGCGGCCGCGCCCTTGATGGCATCACGGCGGGAAAGTCCCGCGGCCTTTTTCTTGCCGGTCATGATGGTGCTCCCTTGTGCATAAATCCCTGATGGTTCAGCACTCTATGGCGTCCTCGGAATAGTCCGATATGGGCATGGCGATGGTGTCGCCCTTGACGAAGGTCTTGTATTTGCGCCGCCCGAATTCCTTGCGCAGATCCCTGCGGTAGGCCTTGAAGAACTCGCCATAGAGCTCCGAGCCCATGAGGCCGGTGGCGAAGAGCTCGTCCGTCTTTGGATCATGCTCCAAAAGCACGGCGGCGAGCGGGAACTTGGCCGGCCCGGCCAGAACGCGCGCCCCGGCGGCCGGATCATAGACCGAGGCATGGGCGCAGCAGGTGATGACGCGGCCATGGCCGGTCATCTGGTTGCGCACCTTGCGGTAATTGATGAAGCTGGTTTCGCGGTTGTCGGTGGACAGGGCATGGGCGCAGATGGCGGCAAAGGCGACAATGGACTTGTCCGGGCCGGTGCCCCCGGGCCAGGTGTAGCTCTTGCCGTCCTTGTCCTCCACCTCCGTGGGCCTGGCCGGATCCTCCACCCGGATGAGCAGCGCCGGGGTGGAATGATAGGGATAGTGGAAAATCCAGTTGGCATGCATGGGAAGGGCGGAGGCCTTCAGCGGCTTGCCATCGGCGGTTACCAGGCGGACGCGCGGCGCATTTTCCAGGGCAAAGGCCGGGGCCGTCGCGGCGCGGGCCGCGGCTCCGGCGACGGCCACGGTGAGCGCCGTCTTGCCACATATCTTCATGAACCCCCTGCGGTCGGTTTCGTTCCCCATGCCGTATTTCCCCTGCTGCTGTCATGACCGGTGAACCGCGCCCGCAAGCCCCCCATGGCGGGCGCGGCTCGAATTGTGTTGCGTCAGGCCGTCATGGCATCACGAGAACATGTCGCGATAGAGGCCCTTGCCCCATTCGATATTGGCCTTGCCGAGCTTCTTGGACCACTTCTCGATGAGCTTGACATCGGTGAAGCCCCAGCCCTTGCCCTTGGTGAACTTGTATTTGGCATCCACCATGATGGACTGCTTGCCCTCGCCATCGACCATGGAATAGCAGATGGTGTTGGGGCTCTCCCAGGGCGAATCCTTGCCCTGAGCACGCGCGGCGATCATCCTGGAGACGATGTGGGCCTCGGTGTTGGCCGTGTTGCCGGACTTGGAGAAGGGCATGGGGCGGGCATCGCCGGCGATGTAGGTGTGATCGTCTCCCGGCACGGTGTAGCGGAAGTTGTCGATCTTGCCTTCCAGCTGCGGGCTCTTGGGATCGGCCAGCCCCAGATCCTCGATGAGGCGGGCGGCGCGCACCCGCGGATAGATGGCCGCATCGGCGAACTTGACCTTGCCGAATTCGGTCTCCACCGTCTTGCCCGCCACATCCACGCCGGTGATGGTGGCAGCCGTCTGGTAGTCGATATAGCCCTTGTGCAGCTCCTTGAAGGCGGCCAGGAAGCCATCGGCCTTGATGGTCGGCTTTTCATTGGGATCGAGCAGCACGACCTTGCCCTTGATGCCCTCGGCCTTGAAATAGGAGGCGATCATGCAGGCGCGCTCATAGGGCCCGGGCAGGCAGCGGTAGTTGCCGGTGGGCACGTTGAGCAGGAAGACGCCCTCCTCGAAATCATCCAGCTTGGCCTTGATGGACAGATGCTCCGAGCCGGGCTTGAAGCCGGCCGGATAGGTCTGGGCCAGGCGGGCCGCCTCGCCGGGATCCTTCACGCCCAGGGAGGCATAGTTGTAATCGATGCCGGGCGAGAGGACGATGTAGTCATAGTCGATGTAGCCGGCGGTGGTGAAGGCGCGGCGCTTCTCGCGGTCGAGCTGCACCAGCATGCCCTGCAGCCAGATGTAGCCGCCTGCCTTCGCCGCGTCGGTGTAGGAATGCAGCAGCAGATCGGTGTCGATGACATTGTCCAGCCACAGGTTGGACAGCGGGCAGGAGAAAAACGTGGCGTTGGGCTCGATCATCACCACGTCGAACTTGGGATTGTTCTTCTTCAGGTATTTGGCCATGGTCAGGCCGGACCAGCCGCCGCCGACCACGATGACCCGCTGTCCGGCGGGCTTGGGCAGATCGGCCGCCCGGCTCAAGGGCCCGGCCACCGCCGCCAGGGCCGGGGATGCGCCGGTTCCGGCCGAGACCAGACCAGCACCGCTGGCCGCCGTGGCCAGAGCCGCCCCCTTGAGAAAATCACGCCGGCCCAGGCCGGTCTTGCTGCGTTTCGCCATGCTTCGCTCCCTCCTTGGATATGGTTGTGCGTTTCCCCCGAATGCGACGTGGCCATCTTGCGCGGCCATACAAATAGTCACATTCATATGTGTCTATGCGTATGTGAGTTAAACAAATTACACTGCATTTGACAAGAGTCAATTTCCGTCGCGGATGGTTCCCTTTCGTTCCGGCGCTGCCTATATTGGGTTTCATGGGACACAACAGGACAAAGGGCGGCACCCGTCCGCTGGGGCTCGAAGAGACCCCGGCCGCCACGCTCAGGCCCGATCCGCTGGCCTCGGCGGAGGCGGGGCGCGCCGCCCTTGCGGCGCTGCGCCCGGCCATGCCGCAATTTGAGAATTTCACCCCCCACCGCCCGCAGCGGCCAGCCAAGAGCCAGGGCGGGCGGCCTTTCCGGCTGGTATCGGATTTTTCCCCGCGTGGCGACCAGCCCGCGGCCATCGCCGAGCTGGTGGAGGGCATCGAGGCCGGTGAGGTGGACCAGGTGCTGCTCGGGGTGACCGGATCGGGCAAGACCTTCACCATGGCCAAGGTCATCGAGGCGGTGCAGCGCCCGGCGCTGATCCTGGCCCCCAACAAGACCCTGGCGGCGCAGCTCTATGGCGAGTTCAAGGGCTTCTTTCCGGACAACGCGGTGGAATATTTCGTCTCCTATTACGATTACTACCAGCCGGAAGCCTATGTGCCGCGCACCGATACCTACATCGAGAAGGACAGCGCCATCAACGAGCAGATCGACCGCATGCGCCATGCCGCCACCCGCGCCCTTCTGGAGCGCGATGACGTCATCGTGGTGGCCTCGGTCTCCTGCATCTACGGCATCGGCGATGTGGAGACCTATGCCGCCATGGCGCTGCCGCTGGCCACCGGGCAGGAGATCGCCCAGAAGCGGATCATGGCCGATCTGGTGAAACTGCACTACCAGCGCAACGACGGCAATTTCATCCGCGGCACGTTCCGGGTGCGCGGCGATGTCATCGAGGTCTGGCCCTCGCATCTGGAGGATCGCGCCTGGCGCATCTCCATGTTCGGCGACGAGGTGGAGGAAATCGCCGAGTTCGATCCGCTCACCGGCAAGCGCGCCGCCATCCTGGAAGAGGTCAAGGTCTATGCCAATTCCCATTACGTGACGCCCAAGCCGACCCTGGAGCAGGCGGTGGGGCGCATCAAGCAGGAGCTGCGCGAAAGGCTGGAGCAGTTCCACGCCGCCGGGCGCGTCCTGGAGGCGCAGAGGCTGGAGCAGCGCACCCTGTTCGACATCGAGATGATGCTGGCCACCGGATCGTGCTCGGGCATCGAGAACTATTCGCGCTATCTCACCGGGCGCAAGCCGGGCGAGCCGCCGCCCACCCTGTTCGAATACCTGCCGGAAAACGCCATTCTCTTCGCCGATGAATCCCATGTCTCGGTGCCGCAGATCGGCGCCATGTTCAAGGGCGACTTCAACCGCAAGGCCACCCTGGCGGAGTTCGGCTTCAGGCTGCCAAGCTGCATCGACAACCGGCCCTTGCGCTTCGAGGAATGGGACGCCATGCGGCCGCAGTCCGTCTTCGTCTCGGCCACGCCGGGCCCATGGGAGCTGGAGCGCACCGGCGGGGTCTTCACCGAGCAGGTGATCCGGCCCACCGGGCTGGTCGATCCGGACATCATCGTGCGCCCCTGCGCCAATCAGGTGGACGACCTGATGGCCGAATGCCGCGCCGTGGCGGCGCAAGGGTATCGCGCCCTGGTCACGGTGCTGACCAAGAAGATGGCCGAGGACCTGAGCGAATACATGCACGAGCAGGGCCTGCGGGTGCGCTACATGCATTCGGACATCGACACCATCGAGCGCATCGAGATCATCCGCGATTTGCGCCTGGGAGCCTTCGACATCCTGGTGGGCATCAACCTGCTGCGCGAGGGGCTGGACATCCCCGAATGCGCCCTGGTGGCCATCCTCGATGCCGACAAGGAGGGATTCTTGCGCTCCGAGACCTCGCTGATCCAGACCTTCGGACGGGCGGCGCGCAATGTCGAGGGCCGCGTCATCTGCTATGCCGATACCATGACCGGCTCCCTGGAGCGCGCCATCGGCGAGACCAGGCGGCGGCGCGAAAAGCAGCTGGCGTGGAACGCGGCGCACGGCATCACGCCGGAATCGGTGAAAAAGAACATCGGCGACATCATCTCCAGCCCCTGGGAGGCCGACCGGGTGACGGTGGACGCCGGACCGGCGGATGCCGGATCGCTGGTGGGGCACAATATCGAGCAGGTCATCGCGGAGATGGAAAAGCGCATGAAGGCGGCGGCCGCCGATCTGGAGTTCGAGGAGGCGGCGCGGCTGCGCGACGAGGTCAGGCGGCTGCGCGAGCAGATGATGGCGGGCATGGAAGGCCCGGTGGGAGCCTCGGCCCTGAAGCCCCCGGAGAGCTTCTGGCCCGGCTCCGGCACAGGCAAGGGCAAAGGCGCCAAAAAGGCAAGGAGCCGCAAGCGCCGCGAAGGGCCTTGAAGCACTCGCGGGCCGAATCAGTCCCGGTGATAGGGATGTCCGGCATGGATGGTTGCGGCGCGGTAGAGCTGCTCGGCGATGAGAATGCGCGCCAGCCGGTGCGGCCATGTCATGCGCCCCAGGCTGATGGTCAGGCGCGATTGCTTCAACAGATCCGCATCGAGCCCGTCGGGGCCGCCGATGAGAATGGCGAGGCCGGGCGCGCCGCTCATGGCAAGCTTTTTCAGCCGGATGGAAAACTCGCGGCTGGACGGCAGCTCACCGCCTTCATCGAGGGCCAGCAGGATGGCCCCCTTGCCGGCCGCCTTGCGCAAGGTGGCGGCCTCTTGCGCCTTGCGCTGCGCGGCGCTGGCGGCCCGTGATTCGGCAAACTCGCGCACACCGATGCCGCTCAGCCCCATGGCGCGCAGGAAGGGGCGGGCGCGGGCCAGGTAGTCCTCCACCATGCGCCTTTCGCACTCCCCCTTGAGGCGGCCTATGGCGAGGATTTGCAGGTTCATTCCGCTTCCGCCGGCGGCGCTCAGGCATCCTGCCGGGGGGCGTGCGGCGACCAGAGTTTTTCCAGGTTGTAGAAGTCGCGCACCTCGGGGCGGAAGATGTGGACGATGATATCGCCGGTATCCACCAGCACCCAGTCGGCATTGTCCAGACCCTCGACGGAATAGTTCTTGACGCCGGTCTTGCGCAGGCGGCGCAAAAGATGATCGGCAATGGCCCCCACATGGCGCGCCGAGCGCCCGGAGGTGACGATCATGGCATCGGCCAGGGCCGCGCCGGGCTCCAGATCGATGGTCACGGTGTCTTGCGCCTTGGAATCTTCCAGGCTGTCCAGAATGATGTTCATGATGCTTGACTGGGAGGGAATTTCGCCGGCCATCTGGCCGGACGGATCCGCCGCGCCCTCCGTGGACGCCAGGGCGGGATTTTCATTGCTCATGTTGGCAGACAGTTCGTTTGTTCCTGTGTGCTGTCACGGTTTCATCCGGGCTCACCCCGGGAACGGAGATGATTATGCGCCACGGCGCGCCATGCTGGCAAGGGAAATTTCATCGTGCGGGCGGCGGCGGAGAGATCCATCTTGCGCCCTTGCGCGCAGGTGCGTGGAGCTTTCCGCCCGCAGGGGCATGGTGAGAAAGACCCAGGCGGGCGGGGCAGTATCGGCCAGGAGGGGGGCTTCATCCTCGCGCAGCCGGGCGCGGGCGAAGGCGCGCGCCGCCGGCGAGGCCAGCGCCTTCAGCCGCCAGCCGGGGCGGTCGAGCACGGCCATGGGCAGCCGCCGCATGATGCCGCGCCAGCGCCCCCAGGTGTGCAAGGTGGCGAAGGAATCGGCCCCCATGATCCACACGAAGGCGGCCAGCTCCAGCACCGGCCCCAGGGCATCGAGCAGATCGGCGGTGTAGAGCGTGCCCGCCCGGCGCTCCAGGCCGAGGACGCGAAAGCGCGGATTGCGCGCCAGGGCGCGGGTCTGCGCCAGCCTTTGCGGCAGATCGGAAACCTCGCGCGGATCCTTGAGCGGATTGCGGGTGGCCACCAGCCACCAGATCTCGTCCAGTTTCAGCCGCCTGAGGGCCACCTCGGCCACCGCCAGATGCCCGCCATGGGGCGGATTGAAGGAGCCGCCGAACAGGCCGATGCGGCGGCCGTGAATGCGCCCGAAAGGCACCAGGGTGCTGACGGGCGCGCTCACGGCCTGGTCTGCCCGTTGCCGCGCACCTGATACTTGAAGGTGGTGAGCTGCTCC
Organism: Hyphomicrobiales bacterium; assembly: GCA_026987255.1. GTDB lineage: Bacteria > Pseudomonadota > Alphaproteobacteria > Rhizobiales > Aestuariivirgaceae > Thermopetrobacter. The sequence goes on from JALSNA010000196.1 coordinate 8,470, forward strand.
AGCCCCACCGGGCCGCGCGCGTGCATGCGGCCGGTGGCGATGCCGATCTCGGCGCCGAAGCCGAACTCGCCGCCATCGGCGAACTGGGTGGAGGCATTGCGCATGACGATGGCGCTGTCCACTTCCGACAGGAAACGCTCCGCCGTATCGTCATTTTCGGTGATGATGGCATCGGTGTGGTGCGAGCCGTGGCGGGCGATGTGGGCAATGGCCTCGTCCACCCCCTCCACCACCCGGATGGAGATGACCGGGGCCAGGTATTCGGTGTCCCAGTCCTCCTCCGTGGCCGGGATGACGCGCCCATCCACCGCCTGGGTGGCGGCATCGCCGCGCACCTCGCAGCCGGCCTCCAGCAGGGCAAAAACCAGTGGCGCCAGCAGCCTTTGGGCGCCCGCGGCGTCCACCAGGGCGGTTTCGGTGGCTCCGCAGATGCCGGGGCGGCGCATCTTGGCGTTGAGGGTCACGGTGACGGCCTTTTCGATGTCCGCGTCGCGGTCGATATAGGTGTGACAGATGCCCTCCAGATGGGCAAAGACCGGCACGCGGGCCTCCTGCTGCACCCGCGCCACCAGCGATTTGCCGCCGCGCGGCACGATGAGGTCGATGTTGCCATCAAGCCCGCGCAGCATCTCGCCGACGGCGGCGCGATCGGTGGTCGGCACCATCTGGATGGCGTCTTCGGGCAATCCGGCCTCCCCGAGCCCCTCGCGCAGGGCCTCCACCAGAAGCGAGGAGGAATGGAAGCTGTCGGAGCCGCCGCGCAAAATGGCGGCGTTGCCCGATTTCATGCACAGGGCCCCGGCATCGGCGGTGACATTGGGGCGCGATTCGTAGATGATGCCGATGACCCCGATGGGCACCCGCACGCGCGAAATCCGCAAGCCGTTGGGCCGCTGCCAGCTGCTCATGACCGCGCCCACCGGATCGGGCAGCTCCGCTATGGCCTCAAGGCCGGAGGCAATGGCGCCGATGCGCGCCTCGTCGAGCGCCAGCCGGTCGATGAAGGCCTCCGGGCGGCCCATCTTGCGGGCGCGCCCCACGTCTTGCGCATTGGCGGCGAGGATGTCCTGCGCGCGGGCGCGGATGCGCGCCGCCATGTTGTGCAGGGCCGCGTTCTTGTCCGCGGTTGCCGCTCCGGCCAGGGCTCCGGCGGCGGCGCGGGCCTTGCGGCCCAGTTCGTTCATGGCATCGGTGACCATGGCTGGCTTCCTTCCTCTTTGCGCCTGTTTTTCACGCATCCATATCATGCCGGGCGGATTTCACAACAGCGGCGCCTCAATCGCCCTCGTCCTGACCCGTCAGGACAAGGTCGTCGCGGTGGATGAGCACGTCGCGGCCGGCCTGGCCGAGGGCCTTTTGCAGATCGGCCGAGCGCAGCCCCTTGATGCGCTGCACGTCGGCGCTGGAATAGGCGCTCAGGCCGCGCCCCAGCTCGCGCCCGGCGCGGTCGAGAATGCGCACCGCGTCGCCGCGCGCGAAGCTGCCCCGCGCGCCGATCACCCCCACCGGCAGCAGGCTCTTGTTGTTCTTCAGGGCGGCCACAGCGCCATCATCGACGATGATCGCCCCCACCGGGGCCAGCGCCCCGGCGATCCAGCGCTTGCGGGCGGCCACCGGATTGGCCGAGGAGGCAAACCAGGTGCAGCGGCCGCCTTGCAGGATGGTGCGCAAGGGGTGCTCCGCCTTGCCGGAGGCAATGACCATGTCCACCCCCGCCTTGGTGGCGATGCGGGCTGCCTCCACCTTGGTCTTCATGCCGCCGGAGCCCACGTCCGTGGCCGCCTCTCCGGCCATGTCCACGATGTCCCGGGTGATTTTCTCCACCCGCGGAATGTGGCGCGCCCCCGGCGCATCGGGCGGGGCGGTGTAGAGCCCGTCCACATCGGAGAGCAGCACGAGGCAATCGGCGCGCACCATGGAGGCCACGCGGGCCGCCAGGCGGTCGTTGTCGCCATAGCGGATCTCGTCGGTGGCCACGGTGTCGTTCTCGTTGATCACCGGGATGGCGCGGCGCTTGAGCAGGGTCTGCAAGGTGGCGCGGGCATTGAGATAGCGGCGGCGCTCCTCGGTGTCCATGAGGGTGAGCAGCACCTGGCCGGTGGTGATGCCGTGCCGCTCCAGCGCCTTGGCCCAGGCCCCGGCGAGGGCGATCTGGCCCACCGCGGCCGCGGCCTGGCTTTCCTCCAGCCGGTTGCGCACCGCCCTCGGCGCAAGACCGAGCAGACGCGCGCCCAGGGCAATGGAACCGGAGGAGACCACCAGCACATCGGCGCCGCCCGCGTGCAATCCGGCCATGTCCTGGGCCAGCGTCTCCAGCCAGCTTTCCTTGAGCCGGCCGGTGGCCATGTCCACCAGCAGCGCCGAGCCCACCTTGACCACCAGGCGGCGGGCCTTTTGCAGCCGTTCGCTCATGGGCTCCAGCCCTCCTTGCCGCGCGCGGTTCTTTCCCGTTCCTGCTGGATCTGGCGCTTGTGCTCCGATATGGCCTGCAAAAGGCGGTTCATGGCGGCGCGCACCCCCTCGCCGGTGGCGGCGGAGAGCAAAAGCGGGGCAATGCCGGTGCGCTCCTTGAAATCCTCGGCCACCATCTTGCGGGTGTCCTCGTCGATCAGGTCGATCTTCGACAGGGCGGCGATCTGCGGCTTGTTTGCCAGGGCGCCATCGGCATAGGCGGCCAGCTCCTTGCGGATGGTGCGGTAGGCGTCCACCGGATCAGGGCCGGTGATGTCCACCAGATGCAAAAGCACCGCGGTGCGCTCCACGTGACCGAGGAAGCGGTCACCTATTCCGGCGCCCTCGTGCGCGCCCTCGATGAGGCCGGGAATGTCGGCCAGCACGAAGCTCTCCAGCCCCACCTTCACCACCCCCAGGTTGGGGTGCAAGGTGGTGAAGGGATAATCGGCGATTTTCGGCCTGGCGGCGGAGACGGCGGCCAGCAGGGTGGATTTTCCGGCATTGGGCAGGCCCACCAGGCCGGCATCGGCAATGAGCTTCAGGCGCAGCCAGATCCAGCGCTCCTCGCCCGGCGCGCCGGGGTTGGCATGGCGCGGGGCGCGGTTGGTGGAGGATTTGAAGCGGGTGTTGCCGAAGCCGCCCTTGCCGCCCTTGGCCAGCAGCACCTTCTGGCCGGGGCGGGTGAGGTCGGCGATGAGCGTTTCCTTGTCCTCGTCGAGGATCTGGGTGCCCACCGGCACCTTGAGGACAACATCGCGGCCGGATTTTCCGGTGCGCTCCTGGCCCATGCCGTGGGTGCCCTTTTCGGCCTTGAAATGCTGCTGGTAGCGGTAGTCGATGAGGGTGTTCAGCCCCTCCACGGCCTCGGCCCAGACATCGCCGCCGCGGCCGCCGTCGCCACCGTCGGGGCCGCCGCGATCGACATATTTCTCGCGCCGGAAGGAGACACACCCGGCCCCGCCATCGCCGGAGCGGACATAAACCTTGGCCTGGTCGAGAAACTTCATGTCATGCGCCGATTCTGTCGAGGGTCAAAAGCCGGCTGGTGAGCCTTGCCAGCCTTGCAGACAAAAAGGCGGCGGAGCAAGGGTTTTGCTCCGCCGGCCCTGAATGGATCCTGTCTGTTCCGTTCCGGCCAGCGTCAGTCGCCGGCCGGGTCCACGGAGACGAAAGACCGTCCGCCCATGGCGGTATGGAAGCGCACCTTGCCTTCGACGAGGGCGAAGATGGTGTGATCCTTGCCCATGCCGACGTTGTCGCCTGGGTGCCACTTTGTGCCGCGCTGGCGGATGATGATGTTGCCGGGGATGACGGACTGGCCGCCGAACTTCTTGACGCCGAGACGGCGGCCTGCCGTGTCGCGCCCGTTGCGGGATGATCCGCCTGCCTTCTTGTGAGCCATGGATGCTGCTCCTTGTCAAACTTGCCTATTTCTTTTCCGCCGCCAGCTTCTTTGCCTGCGAGACCCAGTCGTCGCGCTCGATGCGGCCCTTGAAGGACAGCACGGCATCGACGATGGCGATGTCGTCCTTGGTGAAGCCCGCCACCTGCTCGAAGGTCTTGATGCCCAGGGCATGGAGCTTCTTCTCGATCACCGGGCCGACGCCGGAGATGCGCTTCAGATCGTCGGCCTCGCCCTGCGGGGCCTCGAAGAGGGCCACGGCCTCGCCCTTCTTCAGCTTGTCCTTGATTTCGGCGGCGCGCGCCTCGACATCGGCGGCCGGAGCGGATTCAGCCTTGGGCGCGGTTTTTTTCTCCGTCTTTTTCTTTTCCGCCTTCTCCGCCTTGGGCTTGGCTCCGGAGGCGGCAGCCGCGCCCGTGGCAACGGCTGCTGCGGCAGCGGCCGCACCGGCCTTGGCGGTGGATTTCACCTTGCCGGGCTTCTTGCCGCCGGTGAGAATCTCGGCGATGCGCAGCACGGTGAGATCCTGGCGATGGCCCTTCTTGCGGCGGTAGTGCTTGCGGCGCTTCTTCTTGAAGATGATGATCTTCGGCCCGCGGGTGTGCTCCACGAGCTCGCAGGCCACCGAAGCGCCTTCCACATAGGGCGCGCCGGTCTCGATGCCCTTGTCCGTGGCGACCATGAGCACCTCGGAAATGACCACGGTATCGCCCGGCTCGCCGGCCAGTTTCTCCACCGTGATGACGTCCTGCGGGGCAATCCGGTATTGCTTGCCGCCGGTCTTGATGATGGCATACATTCGTCTTGCTTTCCTTTTGTTTTGCTTCGCGCCGCGCGGCGCCGCCTGATGGCGGGCTTTTGTCGGTGTTGTTGTGGCCTTGGGCAACGAAAATGAGGCAGGCGAAACGCTCCGCCTGCCAGCCTTGGCGCTATATGCCCGCAAGGAACATGGTCTGTCAAGCGGGCATCTCCATCAACTGCCTTGAAGACCATCCCCGCCCCCTGCCAACCGCCTGGGTCATGGGACGCTGCGGGCGGTTGGCAGGGGGCGGGGATGGGCGCGCAAACGTTTCAGGGCGTCAAGACCCAAGTGTCTGAAGAGGCCGCGCGCCGCCTTATTTGGGGGCCAGGATCATGACCATCTGGCGGCCTTCCATCTTGGGCAGCAGCTCGACCTTGACATCCTCGCCGAGCTCTTCGCGCACCC
>JALSNA010000197.1 GCA_026987255.1 Hyphomicrobiales bacterium
TTTAGGCAAAATATCAGCTTTCTTTCGTCCGCGGGCAATACCTGAAGGTATTGTCGAGGGCGAAAGGACGCTGATATGCAGCATAAATCCTGCAGTAGCCGTGCAAATTTATGGGTCCTGACCCTAGATTGCCACAGCCCTCTTTTCCCTTGCCCCGGTATTTTTTCACAAGGTGCCCTCATGACAGACATTGAAATCCGGAATGTCAGCAAAATCTGGGGAGATACGGTTGCGGCCGGCGATGTCAGTTTTGCGGTCCCGTCAGGAACCCTGACCGTTTTGCTGGGCCCGTCGGGATGTGGGAAATCCACCATCTTGCGCCTCATTGCCGGACTGGAGAGCGCCAGCAGCGGATCGATTTTCATCGGCGGCAAGGATGTCACGGATCAGCCCGCCGCCAAGCGCAATATCTCCATGGTGTTTCAATCCTATGCCCTGTTTCCCCATTTGACCGTTGCCGAGAACATCATATTCGGCCTCAAGGTGCGCCGGGTTGGCAAGGCCGAGTGCCATCGCCGCCTGCGCAAAACGGCTGAACTGCTGGGGCTGGGCGATCTGCTGGAGCGCAAGCCGTCGGAAATCTCCGGTGGGCAGCAGCAGCGCGTCGCCCTTGGCCGGGCGATCATCTCCGAGCGGCCCATCTGCCTCATGGATGAACCCCTGTCCAATCTTGACGCCAAACTGCGCCATGAAATGCGCATCGAGCTGCGCGCCCTGCAGCAAAAGCTGAAGATGACCATGCTCTATGTCACCCATGACCAGGCAGAAGCCATGTCCATGGCAGACCAGGTGGTGTTGCTCAACAAGGGTCATGTCGAGCAGATCGCCTCGTCCGAAGACATCTATAAAAAGCCGGCCAGCCTTTTTGCCGCCCGCTTCATCGGCACGCCGCCGATGAACATCATCAAGCTGAGGGCATCGGGCGGGCATCTGGTCATCGATGGCACGGAACATCCCGTTTTGCCAAACGGCGATGGCCGCACTCTGGTGCTGGGGTTGCGCCCGGAGGATATTCATCTGGTGGCGGAAGGCGGCCATGAGGCCACGGTCAGGAGCGGCGAATATCTGGGAGCCGATACCCTGCTCGATTGTGCTCTCGGCTCCAGCCGCATCACCGTTCGCACCAGCCATGTGCGCCCGCCGGCCCCCGGCACGAAGGTGCGGTTGCACTGGCCGCGGGAGGCGCAGCATTTTTTTGATGCGGACAGCGGCCTTTGCCGCAACGGCCTGCCTGCGGTGATATGAAACTGTAACATTGGCTCCATAGAAAGCCCCTGTTCCCGAAAAGGGCGTGCTGCAATCGCATGGGCGCTCACAAAACTCATGAAATGTTGTGTGCGAAAGGAAACTCACATGACACGTTTGCTGAAGAATCTGAAAATGACCATGCTCGCCGCAGGGGCTTCATTGGTCATGGCGACATCGGCCCTGGCCGTTGATTTGCAATTCTATTTCCCTGTCGCCGTGGGGGGCAAGGCGGCCGCCACCATCAAGAAACTGACGGCGGAGTATGTCAAGACCCATCCTGGCGTCCATATCGATGCGGTCTATGCCGGCAGCTATCAGGATACGGTCACCAAGGCCCTGACCGCCGCCCGCGGCGGCAAGCCGCCGCAACTGTCCGTCATCCTGGCCGTGGACATGTTCACCCTGATCGATGAAGACGTGATCATTCCCTTTGACGATCTGGTCTCCACTGAAGCCGACAAGGCCTGGCTGAAGTCGTTTTATCCGGCCTTCATGAAAAACAGCCGGACAGGCGGCAAGACCTACGGCATTCCCTTCCAGCGCTCGACGCCGGTGCTCTATTGGAACAAGGCGGCCTTCAAGAAGGCCGGCCTCGATCCCGACAAGGCTCCGGCCACCTGGGATGAAATGGTCGAATTCGGCAAGAAACTCACCATCCGCGACAGCAATGGCAATGTCAGGCAATGGGGTGTGCGCATTCCGTCCTCGGGCTTTCCCTATTGGCTCTTTCAGGGGCTGGCGGCCGAAAATGATGCCATCTTGGCCAATGGCGATGGCAACAAGACCTATTTCGACGATCCGAAAGTGATCGAAGCCTTGCAGTTCATGGTCGACCTGTCCACCAAGCACAAGATCATGGCGCCGGGCATCATTGAATGGGGATCGACGCCCAAGGCCTTTTTCGAGGGCCGCACGGCGATGATGTGGACATCCACGGGCAATCTGGCCAATGTGCGCAAGAATGCTCCGTTTCCCTTCGGCGTGGCCATGCTGCCGGCCCACAAGCACCGGGGAGCGCCCACGGGGGGCGGCAATTTCTACATTTTCAAGGATTCCACCGATGAGCAGAAAAAGGCTTCTTTGGAGTTCGTGAAGTGGATTACCGCTCCGCAGCAGGCGGCCACATGGTCCATTGCCACCGGCTACGTGGCGCCTCGTCCCGATGCCTGGGAAACCCCGGCGATGAAAAAATACACCGCCGGTTTCCCGCCGGCCCTTGTGGCGCGTGACCAGCTCAAATATGCCGTGGCCGAGCTCTCCACCCATGAAAACCAGCGGGTGACCCGCATTTTCAATGATGCGCTGGAAGCGGCCATTACCGGCAAGAAGACACCTGCACAGGCCTTGAAGGAGGCCCAGGCCAAGGCTGAAGCCATCTTGAAAAACTATCGCTAGGGTCAGGACTCATAAAGAGGGATGGTGGATGCAGGATTCAGGCAAAATCCCGGTGTCTTTTCGTCCGCAGGCAATACTTGAAGGTATTGGCAAGGGCGAAAAGGCTCCGGGATGAAGCATGAATCCTGCAGATGCCGTTCAAATTTATGGGGCCTGACCCTAGCTTGGTGCAGGCGGCTGGCCGATCAGCCGCCCGGCCTTTTCTTTCGGATGGAGAGCGAGCGATGAGCCGAAGAATGGCATGGATCCACGGCTGGCTGCTGCTCAGCCCGGCGCTGGTCTTGCTTTTCGCCTTCACACACTATCCGGCCATCATCACCATCATAAACAGCTTTTTCACCACCCCGCGCGGCCGCCTGCCGGCCCGTTTTGCCGGTCTGGACAATTACCAGAAACTCATCTCCGACGAGGTGTTCTGGAAAGTGCTGTGGAACAATTTCCTCTATGCGCTGGGGACCGTGCCTGTGTCCATAGCCCTGGCCATTGTCATGGCTCTTCTGGTCAACTCGAAACTGCATGGACGCAGCTTCGTCCGCATGGCCTATTTCACTCCGACGGTTCTGCCGCTCATCGCCGTGGCCAATATATGGCTGTTTTTCTATACTCCGGGCTTTGGCCTCATTGACCAGATAGGCAATCTGTTCGGCCTGCCGCAGATGAATCTGCTCGGCAATCCCGATACGGTGTTGTGGGCCTTGATGGTGGTGGCTGTGTGGAAGGAGGCAGGTTTTTTCATGATATTCTACCTGGCCGCCTTGCAGACCATCCCTCCCTCCCTGCGCGAGGCCGGGGCCATGGAAGGCGCCAGCGGCTGGTATTTCTTCAGGCGCGTCACCTTCCCGCTGCTTATGCCCACGACCCTGT